>CAZSRK010000004.1:0-35708 GCA_964609305.1 uncultured Oscillospiraceae bacterium | reverse complement strand
GCCGCAGCGGCAGCGCTGGCTACGCCTGTGCTCAGGGAGCATTATCAAAACAGCGCGGGCTATGCGCAAAGCTCCGTTGAACTTGGAGAATCGGTCACGTCAGGAGGCTGGACCATGACGCTTACCGACAGCGTAATGGACGCCTACAACATCTATATCGGCATCGAGCTTACCGCGCCTGGGGGCACGATCCTCGGCAATGAGAACGGATACAGCTTCGCCGACTGGGGCGTGGACATAGCCGGCCTTGAGGCCGGCGGTTCCTCATACTACACGCGGGTAGACGATGACGACCCGACGGACAATTCGATAAGTTTTGTGCTGTGGTCCAGCTATGCCATGGATGAGGGGCTCAAGCTTGACGGGGCGCAGCTTTCCGTGCGCTTTGGCGGGCTTTATCACAGCGGCGAATGGAACGGAGAGTTAGAAGAGTATGAAAAAATTTACGACTGCAAGGAAAACTGGGAATTTACAACCTGCATCTCCATGCCCGAGAGCAGCATATGCGTCGAGCCGGATGTTACTGTAACCACACTGGGTGTTGAAGCTGTCGTTACCAGCGTTGAGGTGTCCCCCATAGGGGTCTATGTTTACATCGAGGGCGACGCACTCAAGGGTCATCATTCCTGGGTAGAAAAAAATGCCCACGACGGATGGTATGGCTGCGTTGAATATCAGGAGATCACCGTCTATCTTACTGACGGCACCGCAATCCCCATGACGGACGGCCTTGAGGGCAGCGGCTGCAGCGGCGGGACGGACTCCTCGGAGGTCGGGTATCTGCATCTGGCGCGCCGCGCCGACATGCTGTTGGATTTGGACACGATCGATCATATATCCGTCTGCGGCGTCAATATCCCCCTCCGTTAAAAATATACTCCTTGATAAATCAGGAAAAAGAGGCGCAGGAGCGCCTCTTTTTTCCTGATTTTAAGCTTTACGTCCAGCTTAGCTCTATCGGGTCGTTGTACACAAACTGGAGCGGCATACTGTAATAATTCTCCTGCCACTGCATCCCCGAGGAAAGGCTGCTGTATATAGCGGCGCTGTATATAAGCCCCGTATTGTCGTAGACCGACACCCAACAGCCGCAGGTCTCTTCCATTCTGACGTAGGTCTGCCCGCCTTCCTCAAATTCATATTCCTCATAGCGGCTCGTGGCTACGGCCAGCTTCTCCCCGTTCCAGGCCATGTCGCTGTACCTCCAGCTTATCTGCCCAAGCGCGTCGTCACTGTCCATAAGCGCGTTTATACTGATTTGGTATTCCCCGTCCTTTGCCTTCTCGACAAGCATAAGCCTGCTGTCCCCTGTGACCACGGCAAAAAAGTCCTCGTAGTAGTACAGGCCGGATAATGTCAACGCTTCTTCAGCCAGGCTGAGGCTTTGCTTTTCCTGCATCGTTGCAGCATCCAGCACATGCAGCTTTATGCCGTCGTCCTCGTGCATGGTGATGAGCAGAACGTCCTCCCCGTCCTCCGACAGCTTCATGTCGAAAAGGCTCTCCCCCTCCGGCAGGCGATACAACTCTTTGATGGCATATATGTCTGCGTATCTTTTCCCGTCCGAATACTCGAAGGGGAAGCCATATATAACGCTGCCTTCCCCGGCGTTGCCGACTGGCAGGCGCTGCCCGTTTGCATCCTTCACCGACATCGAAAACAGGCAGGCGTTTTCTGTAAGGAAACTGAAAGTATTTACATATACCGCGCTGTAATCGCCGTCTTGAACATTAAGCTCAACTATTCTCCCCTCGCTGTTTTTGGAGACAGTTACTTGAACGCTGTGCTCCTCGGAGACCGGCACTCTGAAAAACTCCCTGAGCCACTGCTGCATCTCGTTGACAGTTCCGTCATCGTTAAACAGGCTGAACGCCCCATATATGCTTATCTCGCTTCCATCGTCCAATCTGAAATATATGTTGTCGTCGCCCATATAGTACATATCGAAGTATATCGGATAGTATTCTATATAGTCGCGCAGGCGCAGCGTCTCGGTGTTCTCTCCCCCTGCAAGGGTACGGCCGGCAACGTCGGATATAATGTCCCTGTACGCATCAAACTCCATATCGTATATCTCTTCCAGTTCCTCCCCATCGGGGCCGAAGCTTATTCCGAAATTGTCCGATAAGTACGCATACATGCCTTCAGAATCATTTTCGTATGTCTCATTTTCCCCGGCGGCGGTGAAACGGAAATCGGTTACATTCCGCGCATTTTCACCGAACGTGCGCGTAGTGTCCCAAAACAGGCGATGGTCGCAGGTTACGCGCAGCTCCAGCCCCTCAGCCGCAGCGGGGTCGCCGTAGATCGCGCCCTCCGTCAATTCAACCTGGTCCCGTTTTTCGTTTATCTTGAAATGCGCGCTTATCGCGCAGACGCTTCCCAGTACCAGCAGCGCCAGAAACAGGCAAAAGCTCTTCTTCACGACGCACCTCACTCTTCCCCGCCGGTCAGCTCGTCAAGCGCACGGCTGACCCGGTCGCTTCTGTAATTATAAGTCTGTTTGATATATCCCATCAGGTCCTGCCCATGTTCTTCGAGTTCCAGCATATGCACGTCTCCGACGATTCTTCCGGCATGTATCAACACTGCCCTGCCTATGAACCCGGAGACCTCCTCGATTAGATGCGTCGACAGAAGTACCGTCTCGTTCGGCTCGAGTATACCCAGCAGCACTTTGTAGAAGTCCTCCCGGTTGAAAAGGTCGTTTCCGGCAAAGGGTTCGTCCATGAGGATATAGTCTGCCCCCTGACTCAGTGCCATTATAACCTCAAACTGGTTCTTCTGCCCCGTTGAAAAGCGCGAAAGCGCCCCGTGTTTCGGAAGGCCAAAAAACTCCATGAGGGCCTTAAAACGTTTTTCAGAATAATTTGGGAAGTGCGCGGCGTAGAAATCGGCGTGACCCCTTGCGGTCAGGTTGGGAAAGAACGAGTGTTCACTTGTTGCAAAAGAGAGCTTTGCAATGTTTTTCCGCGTTATCCGCTCCCCGTCCAGCGTCACTTCTCCGCCGTGAGGGATAAGGCCGAGTATGCTTTTGATAAGCGTCGTCTTGCCCGCTCCGTTTTCTCCAAACAGCCCCACTATTTCGCCCCGCGGCAGCGTAATGTCAACGTTTTTCAGCGCCGCTTTCCCGGGGTAATACTTGCTCAGATCCTTTATCTCCAACATAGGCTCACCTCCAGAGCATCTGCCACTGTCCGGGCACAAGACACTGCTCCGGAGTCATGGCAAGGTAAATCCAGTAATATATACACAGAAGTATAAATGACGCGGCGGCACACAGGACAATAACGGCCACCGGTAGCGCCAGACAGCGCCGGTGCAGTTCAAACCTGTCCGGCAGCCGGCGCATCAGATAGATGCTGCGGCTGCCTATGCGGTGGTAGGCATAGTGTTACGCCGCCAGTCCCAGCATTGCTGCCGCGATCACCGCAAAGCCCGCAAAGGAAATGCCGATCACATCGCGGAAGGGACTCATCAAAGCGCCCTCTATTAACTCCTTCTCCCCGTCCGGCATCCTGCTGAAATGCTTGCTGCGGGCGCTGACGCATCTGATAATAAAGCAAAGAAAACTAAAAAGTGCGCTGATAGACAGGCCTCCTCTGGCCCAGTACACTTCCCGACCTGCCTCTATCCCCGGCGGAACAAATCTCTCAAGCGCCCGCTTCATGATCCGTCCTCCTTTTTAACACGCCCCAGACGGCGGCCGCTGTGTATACCGTCGACAGAAACATTACTATCATATCGGTACCCGTGCTTCCCATGGAGTCTGAAAACAGGACCAGTGCCGTCCCGGTCGACAGCAGCGTACTGACGGCTATCCTGCCGTATCGCTGGCTGAATGGGAAATACGCCGAGGTCAGGCCGAGCGCGACGGCAAGAAATGCGTTTCTTGCATAGCGCGTCGTCTCATCCAGGGGCAGCAGGCTGTGCAGGAAACTGTGTCTGTAAAAGGCGAGAAACACATCCTGGGGTCCGCCGGTCCGGGACATATATATCCGACAGAGCAAAAGCACAACCGCAAGCTGGACAAACCAGAAGATAAGAAAGCAGCACAGGTTATATCCGGCCTGCCAAAAATATACCGTCCGTTCGGATATACGCAGGCGCCGCAAGGTATATCCGGACTTTGCGCCGAATTCACAGCCCGGCAGGCGCAGCACTGCCATATACAGCACAAACGAAACAGCGCATATAAGCCCCGTACGGCTGCGTGAAAACGCAAGCCCCAGCGACATATCCCCCATCCCGTCCATAATGAACAGGAATGCCGCAATCTGAGCCGCAGACATCAGCACGAGCAGGCAGGCCAGCCGGCAGGCCGAGCTTCGCGCTATAAACATAATCACGGACAGGTGTTTTCTCATTTTTCCTCCCCCCGTTCCCACAGGTTTTCAATAAGGGCAACGGCATCGGCCTTTTTCAGCCCCGCCTGACGCAGCGCCCCGATGAAGGCTGCCGCCTCACGCTCAAGCAATTCATTTTTTACCAGGCTTATTTTTGTACCGTTGAGCTGCATAAAACTCTTTGCTCCGGAATGTGAACATATCAGCTCCTCTTCCTCAAGCATTCTGTATGCCTTTTGTACTGTGTTCGGGTTCACGCCCAACAGCGCGGACAAAACGCGGCGTGAGGGCAGCTCATCCCCGTCCTTTATCACGCCGGCGGCAATCCCGCGCTTAATATATCGCAGAAGCTGAATATATATCGGGATCCCGCTCTCCATATTAAAACCATCAAATGAAACCAGCGCCCTCACCTCCTTAACTGTATTACTAATATAATACGGTTGACAACCGTATTATATTAGTAATACAGTTTTTTGTCAATATAAATAATCAGTATTCCGCCGATAAATAACCTGAATCTATCAATTTGTATCTAATTTGTATCGAAAAAAGAACAAATTCTACAATTTTCGCACAGGTATTTACCTGTTCAGATGAACATGCTATAATGTTTCATACTTTTATGGAGGTAACTATGAGAATTTTACTGTATATAGTTCTGGTGGTGTGCCTGATTTTTTCGATGACGGCATGCACCCAGAGCGCTCCGGAGAGGCCCGGTGAAAGCTCAGGGCCCGTTACGGAATCTCCCGCCGAAACTGCGGTGCCGGCGTCCGACGCCCCATCTCCATCTGAGGCCCCGCAGGAGAGTTCGGACCCCGCGAGCACGCCCTCCGACATACCAGAGGCTTCTGACGAGCCGGCTGATGAACCCACAGAAACTTACAGCTTCGACGTTTACAGCCTGTTTCTTCAGGAGAATTACACCCGAATCGCTGAGCTGTGTTACGGCGGTATCGCCGGTGTCGGCTTTATCGATCTGGATCTCGATGATGATGTGGAGCTGCTGCTGTTCGATTCAGGAGCTTCCGCGTCCATGGGCGTTCAGTTCTTTGACATTGCCGACGACGGCTCGGTCGTGTGCGTGTCTGCCAACATGCTCGATCTCGGGCATGAGTTTGGAGGGGAAAACCTTTCCACCGTGTATGTAAACGCTAACTACTTTGACGATTTCCGCCTTATGCGCATGGAAGACGGCACCTCCGGATTCTTTGTGACCTCCGGAAACAGCGCCCTTGATTTCAGCTATTCAGAGCTTATCTCTTTCTCTTCCGCGGACGGAGTTTTGAGCCTTTCCAGCCTTCTTTATCGCTATGACGATTTTGACATTGAAAGTGGTGAGATCGTAACAACGCACTGTTCCTACCTCGGCGAGAGTGTTCAGACAGATGAATACGAAACGCAGCTTGCTCAGTTCAACAGCTCCTGGACTGACACCGGTTACGAGGCCTTCGGCGTTTTCATTTGGGAATCTAGGAACTACACAGCGGATTATGACGGCTTTATGGCCATGGTCGACGCCGCGATTGCCGGATATGTACCTCTGCCGGAAAGCTGAACTTTTAAAGATAATAGAAAAAGCGGGCGTTCCCATATTGGAACGCCCGCTTTTTCTATTGTGAAAACAGGAAATTACAGCAGCTCGAAAATTCCGGCAGCGCCCATACCGCCGCCTATGCACATCGTTACAAGCGCATACTTGCCTGCGTTGTCCTGAAGATAATCCAGTGCCTTGCCTGTCAGGAAGGCGCCGGTCGCACCCATAGGGTGCCCAAGGGCCATAGCGCCGCCGTAGGGATTGACCTTATCATAGGGCAGGTCAAGGAAGCGGATGCAGGCCAGAGCCTGAGAAGCAAACGCCTCATTGAGCTCGATGACATCCATCTGCTCTATGGTCATACCCGTCTGTTCCATGACCTTGGGCACAGCATATATCGGGCCAATGCCCATCATGGTCGCGTCACAGCCAGCAACGGAGAATCCGATGAGCTTTGCAATGGGTTTGATGGCAAGCTCCTTTGCCATTTCTGCATCCATAACGATGACATAGGCCGCCGCATCCGTGGTCTGGGAACTGGTCGCGGCGGTAACTTTGCCGTCGTCGCGGAAGCAGGGTTTCATGCCTGCCATCTTCTCGAGGCTGGTCTTAAGGTTTCCATCTGCATCGGCAAGGATTCCGTCGTCCTCGGTTATCGTGACACCCTCGGCGTTCACTATCGGGATGATACTCGGCGCGAGCTTGCCGTCACGGCGCGCAATCGCGGCCTTTGTGTGGCTCTCAAGAGCCATCTGCTCCATATCGGCCCTGGACACATTGTAAGCGTCCGCAACACGCTCGGCTGTCTCGCCCATAGCCATATATCCGCCGATGTAATTCTCGAGGATCCACTTGTTCTTATACTCGTCGGGGAAAGGGCTGAAGCACTTGGTCATGCACTCGACGCCGCCGGCGACAACGCACTTCATCTGTCCGGCAAGGATTGCATTTGCGGCCGTCGCAATGGCCTGCAGTCCAGAGGAGCAGAAGCGGTTTATTGTCTGACCGCAGACGCTCTCCGGCAGGCCGGCGCGGTTGACTATGAGTCGGGAGGCGTTCATATTCAGCTCATTTGTCGCCATTGCGCAGCCGGTGATAACATCGTCTATCATCTCAGGCTTGAGCTGAGGCACCCTCGCGATCACTCCGCTCAGGGTCTGTGCAGCGTAGTCGATGGGATTTGTGGTCGCAAGCCCGCCTTTTCTGCTGCGGCAGCAGGGGCTTCGTCCGTATGCGACTATAACGGGTTCGTGATTCATTCCATATACCTCCATTTATTTGTATACGATTTATCAAAAATATTATACAATATTTTTCTCACTATTGGAACCGGATTTTTTACAATACCGGTCCTTGAACAGCAAATTGTTTAAATGCCCTACTGCCAGAAGTCGAACGCTCAGAATTTTGGATCATTTGTCGTTTTATGGACAAACTTCTTGCAAAGCCGGTTACTGGCATATATACTGTCTTTCAGAGGTGATTGATTATGACTATCGATGAAAAACTTTCCGAGCTCGGGATAACCCTGCCCGAGGCTGCCGCGCCGGCTGCGATGTATGTCCCTGTCCGTCAGGCAGGTAATATCCTGTTCGTATCAGGCCAGATTCCTGTCTCCGGAGGAAAGCCCGTCTACACCGGTAAAGCCGGCGGGGAACGCAGCCTGGAGGAAGCTAAAAGCGCCGCACGGCTGTGCGCGATCAATATCCTTGCAGCCGTGAAAAACCATCTTGGCTCGCTGGATAAGGTCAGAAATGTCCTCAAGTTACAGATATTTGTAAACAGCGCTGCGGGATTTGCACAGCAGCACCTTGTGGCAAACGGTGCAAGCGAATTGATTGCCGAAGTCTTTGGAGATGCCGGCCGCCACGCGCGCACCGCCGTAGGCGTGCCGGAGTTGCCCATGGACGTTACGGTCGAAGTTGAGGCAATGATCGAGGTCTGAGCGCGCATTTTTCCAAAAAGCATACAACCCGCCGTATTTTCCATGGCTTTTCCCTTTTGGAACATCGGCGGGTTTTCTCTGTTATAAACTTAATATTCAAGTTGGCAAAACATTAAAATTCCACGCATTTCTGCGTTTTTTCTGCTGCATCACTGTGCGCTTTTTGCAAGCAGGGCAATTGTTGTTGACGCAGGGAAAAAACGGTGGTATAAATGTATTACAACTTACAACAAGAATCGAGAGGTAGTCTGTTATGGGAGTTGTTTCTAAGCTCTGCGAAAATGTGGAGCTTCCAAAAATGGTCTCGGTCAGGCAAAGCTTTGACCGCATTTCCATCGCACCGGGCGATATCCCCGGATATATCTCCTCGCGTCTTGAGAATGAGAAATTTTCATCGGCTGTCCGTCCCGGTATGAGCGTTGCAATAACCGTCGGGAGCCGCGGCATCGCAAACATCTCCGTCATAACCCGCGCGCTGGTCGACTTTGTAAAAGCCCGCGGCGGCAGGCCCTTTATAGTGCCTGCAATGGGCAGCCACGGCGGTGCCACCGCGCAGGGACAGCGTCAGGTCGTGGAATCATACGGCGTGACGGAACAGGCCATGGGCTGCCCCATCGTCTCGTCGATGGAGACGGTCTATATCGGCGATACCGAGGATGGTCATCCCGTCCGTATGGACAAGAACGCATACGAGGCTGACGGTATCATTGTTGCCGGTCGAGTCAAACCGCATACCGCCTTTCGCGGTCCGTTCGAATCCGGGCTCATGAAGATGATGACTATCGGCCTCGGCAAACAGGAAGGTGCGGAGCTCTGTCATCAGGAGGGCTTCGGGCTCATGGCAAAGCTTGTGCCTATGTTTGCAAAGCTCATCATGCAGAAGTCAAACGTCATTCTCGGACTGGCCATCGTCGAAAACGCCTATGACGAGACCGCTATGCTCGAGCCGATGCTTCCCGATGAGATTGAGGTGAAGGAACCTGAGCTGCTGCTGCGCGCCAAGGCTCTTATGCCGAGCATACGGTTTAGCGAAACGGATATTCTTATCGTTGATACCATCGGCAAAAACTTCAGCGGCGACGGACATGACCCCAACATAACCGGCCGTTTCCTGACTCCTTATGCCGACGGCGGCATCAAGTCGCAGCGCATGGTCATTCTGGACCTGTCCGAGGAGAGCCATGGCAACGGCTGCGGCGTCGGCCTTGCCGATATCACGACTCAGCGTTTCTTTGACAAGATAGATTTTGAGGCAACGTATCCCAACGTCATAACATCTACTGTGCTGCACGCGGCGAATGTTCCTCTTGTGCTCGACTGCGACGCGAATGCCATCAAGCTCGCAGTGCGGAGCTGCAATGGCATTGACCGCAAAAACGTCCGCATAATCCGAATACCAAATTCTCTGCACATAGAACACATACAGATCTCCGAGGCGCTCCTGTCAGAGGCTGAGGCAAACCCAAACATAACCATCGAGGGCGAGCCCGCCCCCTTTGCATTTGATGAAAACGGAAATCTGTTCTGAAAGCGGCGTTATCCCGCCACATTTTTGAGAAAGGAGATTGATTATGGCCCTGCAAAGGATCGAAAAGCAAAACGTCGGCGACATGGTGTTTGAACAGCTAAAGGACTCTATAATGTCCGGCGAATGGAAGCCGGGCGAGAAGATGCCCTCGGAAAATGAGCTGGTCAGCATCCTTGGAGTAAGCCGTATTTCCGTCCGCAGCGCGCTCCAGCGTCTGAGCGGGCTTGGACTCATCGAAAGCCGCCGCGGCGAGGGCACCTTCGTGCGCAAGTTTTACAGTGCTGACGGGCTCAAGGCGGTCATACCGGTCATCGCGATGTCCGCATCCGACCGTAAAAGCCTGTTTGAATTCCGACGTATACTTGAGATAGAAGGCGCTGCCCTTGCAGCGGAGAGGGCTGATGAAAAGATAATACAGGGCATGGAGGAAACGAACGAGGGCATGAAGGACCTTGAGACCGCGCCGGAGGCGGATCTCGCCTTTCACAACATGGTCGCAAAGGCGACCTGCAACCCCTTTATTATCTCCGTGTCCGAGATATTGCGCGACTATTACTTTGCCCTGTTTAAGGATAATATTTCCCTTGTCGGCACTGACGGTCTCAAACACCATCTGATGCTGATAGAGGCTTTCCGCAACCACGACCCCGAAGCAGCCAGGGAGATCATGCGCGAGCATCTGTCCAGCGCACAGATGGGTCCGGAGAAAGACAATGCATAAGCTCAAGACCGTACTCATCGCGCCGGATTCATTCAAGGGCAGTATCACGTCCATAGACGCCGCCCGTGAAATAGAACGCGGGCTGCGCCGAGTACTTCCGGACGTCACGGTCTACTCCGTCCCGATGGCTGACGGCGGCGAGGGCACGGCCGAGGCCCTGCTACACTCCGTCGGCGGAGAGGTCATGCCTGCGGTCGTCACCGGCCCTTTAGGCGAACCCGTCAAGGCGCACTGGGTGAAGCTTGCAAACGCAACGGCGGTCATCGAGATGGCCTCAGCCAGCGGGCTTACCCTTATCCCACCGGACAGGCGGGATCCCTCTGTCACAACGACCCGGGGCACGGGGGAGCTTATCCTCGCCGCGCTTGATTCCGGTTGCCGCCGTCTGCTTGTCGGTATCGGCGGCTCGGCTACAAACGACGGTGGAGCCGGCATGGCCCAGGCGCTCGGCGTTTCGCTGAGGTCTGCAGACGGAGAGGAGCTGGGCCCCGGCGGCCTCGAGCTCGCACGGCTGGAGACGATAGACGTCTCAGGGCTCGACCCCAGGCTGGCGCAGTGCGAAGTCATGGTCGCAAGCGACGTTACAAACCCGCTTACCGGCCCGCTCGGCGCCTCCGCCGTCTACGGCCCGCAGAAGGGCGCTTCCCCGGAACAGGTGTTGCTGCTGGACTCGGCCCTTGAAAACTATCGCAAAAAGCTTGCGGAAGTTTTTGGGCGCGATATAGGAGCCATACCCGGTGCCGGCGCCGCAGGCGGTCTGGGGGCCGGGCTTGCCTCATTCTGCGGCGCGCAGCTCAAAAGCGGGATAGACCTTGTTCTGGAGCTCTCCGGCGCTGAAGAACTCATGCGGAAATCGGACCTGGTCATAACCGGCGAGGGCAGGACAGACGCCTCCTCAGCAATGGGAAAGGTGCCCAGCGGTATCGGCACTCTGGCAAAGCGCGTGGGCGTGCCTGTCGTCTGTCTCACCGGATGCGCCGATGAGAGCGCACACGCGCTCTACGACCTCGGTGTGAGCGCCATTGTCCCTATCGCCGACCGGCCCATGTCCCTTGAAGCTTCCATGCAGAACGCAGCCCGTCTTCTCTCCGCCGCGGCGGAAAGGCTTGCAAGGCTGCTGGCTATAAACTAAATTAAAAACATTTGAAAGGAGTATCTAGCATGAACGAATCCATTCATAAATATTTTCAGGTAGGCACCATCCAGTGGATGAGTTATCCCAACCGCGATCCGATGGAATCGCTTAAGGCCATTTGCCGCGACGATTTCTTTGACGCAATCGAGCTCAAGGGCTTTGGGGATAAAAACGAGGAGGCCAGGAAGTTGCTCGAGCAGAGCCATCTCAAGGTCTGCTACGGTGCGCAGCCCCGTCTGCTCAGTACCAATCTCAATCCCAACGACCTCGATGAGGAGGGCCGCCTCAAAGCCGAGGCCACCCTGCTCGAGGCAATAGATGAGGCAGAGTATCTCGGCGCGAAAGGCATCGCTTTCCTCGCTGGCAAATGGCAGGAGGAAACCAAGGAACAGGCCTATTCCCAGCTTCTCAAAACCACGCGTAAGCTCTGCGACTACGCCGGTTCCAAGGGTATGAATGTCGAGCTCGAGGTCTTTGACTTCGACATGGACAAAGCCGCTCTCATCGGTCCTGCTCCTCTCGCCGCCCGCCTTGCGGCCGACATGCACACCACTCACAACAACTTTGGTCTGCTCGTCGATCTGAGCCACTTCCCCACCACCTATGAGACCAGCCAGTTCGTCATCCGTACGCTGCGTCCTTATATAACCCATTTCCATTTCGGTAACGCCGTTGTGCAGAAGGGCTGCGACGGATACGGAGACCTCCATCCCCGTCTTGGATATCCCAACAGCGCCAACGACACGCCCGAACTGCTCGATTATCTCCGCGTACTGAAGGAAGAGGGCTTCTTCGACGCTGAGAACCCCTATGTCCTGTCCATGGAAGTCACCCTGCGGCCCGGAGAGGATGAGGACATCGTTCTCGCCAATACCAAGCGTTGCCTCAACCGCGCCTGGGCTCTGCTCTGATTATCAAATTCACGGAGGATCCACAACATGAAAATCGTCATTCTGGACGGATACACCGAAAATCCCGGCGATCTGAGCTGGGAGGGCCTTGAGGCTCTCGGCGAGCTGACTGTATATGACCGCACCCCTGCCGACAAGATAGTAGAGCGTATCGGGGACGCCGAGATAGTTTTCTCAAACAAGACGCCCCTGAGCGCGGAGACTCTGGCCGCCTGTCCAAACGTCAGGTTCATCGGCCTGCTTGCGACCGGATACAACGTCGTCGACATCGACTACGCACGCGAGCGCGGTATCCCCGTTTGTAATGTGCCCGGATACAGCACGTCCTCCGTCGCGCAGCACGTCTTCGCTCTGCTGCTGGAGATAACCAGCCACGTCGGAAACCACAGCGAAAGCGTCCATGCGGGTGAGTGGGCAAGCTGCGCCGACTTCTGCTACTGGAACTATCCGCTCATCGAGCTCAGCGGCAAGACGATGGGCATCGTCGGATACGGCAGCATAGGCAAGGCAGTTGCAAAGATAGCCGTCGCCTTCGGCATGAAAGTGCTCGTGTGCGCCACACATGTCGACCCCTCTCAGGAGACTGACAGTATCCGCTACGCCAGCCGCGATGAGATTTTTGCAAACGCGGATATCATCTCTTTCCATTGCCCCCTCTTTCCTGACACCCAGGGCATGGTCAATAAGGACAGCATTGCCGGCATGAAGAACGGAGTCATCCTTATAAACACTGCCCGTGGCCCGATCGTGGTCGAAGAGGACGTGGCCGCCGCAGTAAAATCCGGAAAGATCCATGCCTATGCCGCCGACGTGGTCTCCGTCGAGCCCATACGCGCGGACAATCCGCTGCTCGGCGTTGAAAACGTTATACTCACGCCTCATATCGCCTGGGCCCCAAAGGAAAGCCGTCAGCGTCTGATGGATATCACCGTCTCGAACCTCAGGGCCTTCCTCGCCGGCAAGCCCGAAAACGTAGTGAATAAATAAAAAAGAGGTCGTTGTCAGAAAATGAAATGTACAAGAATTCTTGAAGCCGGTAAATTTGATTATCCCGAGCGTCCCGTACCGGAAATTAATGACGATCAGGTTCTGCTCAAAAACAGATATCTCGGCGTCTGCGCTTCGGATATACAGGTCTATCACGGCAAGCACAAATACGTCAAGTATCCCCTTGTCCTTGGCCACGAGGTTTCCGCCGTCATTGAAAAGGTCGGAAAGAACGTTGCCGGCTTCAAACCTGGCGACCGCGTAGTGCTCCAGCCGCAGGTCGTATGCGGCCACTGCTATCCCTGTGAGATCGGCCGGTTCAATGTATGTGAGGATTTGAAAGTCATCGGCATACATATGGACGGCTGCGCATGCGAGTATATCGCCGTCGACCCCTGGAACCTGCATAAAACGCCCGATGCGCTGTCGGATGACGTTGCGGCATTGGTCGAACCCGTCGCGGTCGGCGTTGGCTCCGTCAAGCGCTCGCGCGATTACAAGGACGCGAACATCGTTGTTCTCGGCGCCGGCACCATCGGCAACCTGACTGCCCAGTGCGCGAAAGCGCTGGGCGCGCGCGAGGTCATGATAACCGACATCCTCGACTCCAAGCTGGAGATTGCAAAGGCGTGCGGCATCGACTACTGCGTCAACACCTCAAAGGTCGAGCTGAACGAGGCCACAATATCTGCCTTTGGAGCTCACCGCAAGGCCGATATCATCATCGACTGCGCCGCGACCCGCGGGACATTTGCCTCCGCGATCTCCTCGGCAAGGAAGAGCTCAACGATCGTAATCTCCGGAAACTTCAAAGACCCCGTGGAGTTTGACGTGCCCGCCATACAGCGCAGTGAGATAAATCTCATCGGGCACATGATGTATGTCAAGGAGGATTTCCAGGACGCCCTGCGTTTCCTGCTCGACGGCAGCATCCGTTCCGACCTCATTATAACTCAGCATTTCCCGCTGTCTGAGTATGACAAAGCTTTCGCATTTATCGACGAGCACCCTGCCGACTGCATGAAAGTGCTTATCGACATCGGATAACACATATGGTTGCATGGCCCGTCCCACGCGGGCCATGCTTTTTCATGTCTGTGTCTTGGGTTTCGTCTTGCTTTAAGCGCCGCGGAGTGCTATACTGAATTGATAATGCTTATGGATGTGAAACAAAATGACGCCGGAAGAGGCACTTGATTTTATCCACAGCGTAAAATGGCGGGGCTCAAGGCCCGGGCTTTCCCGAACACGGGAACTTGTGGAAAAGCTCGGCTCCCCGCAGAAGCGGTGCAGGTTCATACACGTTGCGGGCACCAACGGTAAAGGCAGCATTTCCGCAATGCTGGCAAGCATCCTCACTAAGGCCGGGTATAAGACCGGGCTTTACACTTCGCCCTATATCTCCCGTTTCAACGAACGTATTTCTGTCGACGGGCAGCCCATATCCGACGGCGAGCTCTGCCGTCTGACGGAGCTTATAAAGCCAGTGGCAGAGGGCATGACGGACCCGCCGACCGAATTTGAGATTGTGACTGCGCTCGGCATGGAGCATTTCGCAAACCGGGAATGCGACTTTGTCGTACTCGAGGTCGGCATGGGCGGCCGGTTGGATTCGACCAATGTCATCGATGCGCCCGAGCTTGCCGTCATATCGCGCATCGGGCTTGACCACACCGCCGAGCTGGGCAGCACGGTCGAGGAGATCGCAGTAGAAAAAGCGGGCATAATAAAGCCCGGCTGCTGTGTCATCTCCTATGAACAGGAGCAAAGCGTCATGGATGTGCTGCTGGCTGCCTGCCTGAGTGCCGGCGCCGACTTTCGCGCTGCGGAGTTTGACGCCATAGGCGGCGTTGTATCCTCGCGCGAGGGACAGAGCTTCCGCTACAAGAACGGCGAGACGCTCACCATCCCCCTTTTAGGCCGAAATCAGCTGCGAAACGCCGCCGTTGTGCTGGAGTGTGTCGACGCCCTGCGCCGCCGCGGCGTAGATATCAGTCGAGTGGCTGTGGCCGAAGGGCTTGCCTGTGTAAGTTGGCCGGCGCGTTTTGAGATCGTCTCAAAAAAAACCTGGTTTGTCGTTGACGGCGGGCATAATCCTCAGTGTATGGAAACCGTGCGTGACAACCTTTTGGAGCTGTTTCCGGACATGCGGCGCATAATGCTCGTAGGCGTGCTCTCGGACAAGGATTACGAAAGTATGTTTTCGCCGCTTCTCCCATATGCCGACGCATTTGTGACTGTTGCGCCGGACAACCCCCGCGCGTTGAGCGCACAGGATCTGGCAAAGTTTTTTACCGACCGCGGAAAACCGGCCTCCCCCTGCGAGACGATCGCGCAGGGCGTTGAAAAAGCGATCTCGCTGGCCGATGCGGACAGCGTTATTTGTGCAGCCGGCTCCCTATACATGGCCGGTGCTGTCAGGGCCTGTTTCGATCTGACATAACAACAGAATAAATATAAATTTGCAGAGTAGGACACGGCGCGTCAAGTGCCGGAGGATGGGAAGTTGCCTTCGGACGAAAGCCTGTTGCAGGCTGCGGTGCCGTGACCGCATCCGCTGCCACTTGGGGACGCTTCTCCCTTTTGTGGTTGCTCTTTAAGAAAAGGAGAACCATTATGAAAAATTTATCTCTCAGGGCTTTCTGTCAGTGCGCGCTGCTCGTTGCGCTGGAGATCGTACTCAACCGTTTCTGTTCCATCCAGACGCCCTTTCTGAAAATAGGCGTATCATTCATCGCCGTGGTTATGGGCGCGATGCTCTACGGACCCATCGCAGGCGCAGTAGTCGGCGGCCTGGGCGACATGGTTGGCGCGATGCTCTTCCCTTTTGGTCCGTACCATCCGGGCTTCAGCATCTGCGGGGCGCTTATGGGAGCCGTTTACGGCTATTTTCTGCATGTACACTCAAAGCGTTTCGACAACCATGTCCGTTTGAACTTCTGGCCGAATATAGTCCTGCCGGTCGTGATAAACTGCGTCGTTTTCTCGCTCCTTGTCAACACACTGTGGATCTCACAGCTTTATGACAGTAAAAGCTACTGGGGGTATTTCATCAGCCGAATCCCACAGGAGCTGGGGCTTGGGGTAGTAAGACTTGCCGTCATCCCGGTGCTGGGGCCTATCGCACGCAAGCTTCAGCGTCTGGGATTTGTTAAATAACTGCGAAACGAGGTTTTTTACCCATGCGGATAATGGCCATCGATTACGGCGACGTGCGCACCGGACTTGCCGTCTCCGACCCGTCCGGCATCCTATGCGGGGAGGCCTGGACCGTGCAGGAGCGCAGCGCGCAGCGCCTTGCCGAGCTCATTTCTGATGAATGCCAAAAGCGCGACGTCGGCCTGCTGGTACTCGGCCTGCCAAGAAATATGGACGGCAGCGAGGGGCCAAGAGCGGAAAAAAGCCGCGCACTCTCGCAACTGCTGAAAGACCGCTCCGGCCTGCCGGTCGTGTTGTGGGACGAGCGGCGCACGAGCGTTGATGCACATCGAATTCTGCACGAGAGCGGTAAGCGGATGAAAAAGCACCGCAGCACCGTTGACGCAGTCGCAGCCAGCCTGATCCTTGAAGGATACCTTAACTCGCCATATAACAAATAATTTAACTTCAGAAGGAGGATTAATATGTCTGTTCCCACTCCCCATATAGAAGCAATGCCCGGGCAGATTGCAAAAACCGTGCTCATGCCTGGCGACCCGCTACGCTCCAGGTTTATAGCAGAGACCTATCTTGAAAATCCTGTACTCGTCAACAACGTGCGAGGGGTGCAGGGCTATACCGGCACCTGGAAAGGTACGCCCGTCACGGTACAGGCCAGCGGGATGGGGATACCTTCTATCGGCATCTATTCCTGGGAGCTTTTCAATTTCTACGGCGTTGAGAGCATCATCCGTATCGGCTCCGCCGGCGCTATCAGCGACGAGCTTAAACTGATGGACATCGTCGCGGCGCAAGGCGCATGCACCGACTCCAACTTCGCACATCATTTTGGGCTTAACGGCGCCTTTGCCCCCATTGCCGACTTTACCCTTCTCAGCCAGGCAGTCGCTGTCGCGCTCGACAAGGGGATAAACATGCGTGTGGGCAACCTGCTCTCGGCCGACAATTTCTACAACGACGGCAGCGACGGGATGGATCAATGGAAGAAGATGGGCGTGTATGCTGTTGAGATGGAGGCCGCTGGTCTGTATATGAATGCCGCACGCTGCGGAAAGCGCGCGCTGTGCCTTTGCACGATCTCCGACCATCTATATAGTCCCGAGGCGCTCACCTCTGAGCAGCGGCAGACCTCTCTGACCCAGATGATAGAGATAGCGCTCGATACAGCTGTCAGAATGGAAAAGTATTACGAAGAGTAATAAAAAACTCAAAAAAAGGACATAAAAATATTGACCTTCCGGCCGACAGGTGGTATATTAATACTTACCTGTCAGCCGAGAGGGTTTTTTGCGTGCGCAAAAATCGCCTGCGCGGGTCCTGAACAGGGAGGCAAATGTCCGAACCGGGCAAATATTAAAGGAGGTGCCGATATGCGAGTCAAAGTCACTCTCAGATGTAATGAGTGCAAGCAGAGGAATTACAACACCATCAAGAACAAGAAGAATACCCCTGATAAACTTGAAATGAACAAGTATTGTCCTTTCTGCCGTAAGCACACTGTCCACAGCGAAACCAAGTGAGTCTCTTAATTGAAAGGAAGTGCGAAAATGGCTAAAGAAGAGAACAAGAACAATGTCCCTGCCAAGGCCGCAAAGACCGCAGTTAAGAGAGAAGACAAGCCCAAAAAGCGTTTTACAAAGTCTATCGCCAAATGGTTCCGTGAGATGAGGTCCGAGCTTAAGAAAGTCGTGTGGCCCACCCCGAAGCAGACGCTTAACAACACGATCGTAGCGCTTGTCGTCATGATCGCGGCCGCGATCGTTCTCTGGGGCTTTGACAGTCTCGCGGAAGCGGCCGTTAAGGCGCTGATTTCCCTTGCAGGTTGACGAACATGAGCGAAACAGCAAAATGGTATGTGGTTCATACCTATTCCGGGTATGAAAATGCGGTCGCCGCCGCCGTTATGAAGGCCGCGGAAAACCGCAAAATGCAGGACCTCATCCAGGAAGTCAACATTCCCCTTGAAACTGTTACGGAGATAACAGATTCCGGCGAAAAAACAGTTGACCGCAAGGTTTTTCCGGGCTATGTGCTTGTGAAAATGATCATGACCGACGAAAGCTGGCACC
Source organism: uncultured Oscillospiraceae bacterium (assembly GCA_964609305.1). Classification (GTDB taxonomy): domain Bacteria; phylum Bacillota; class Clostridia; order Oscillospirales; family Oscillospiraceae; genus CAKSXP01. Next base: position 17,367 of record CAZSRK010000004.1, on the reverse strand, counting down.
TTGTCCGCAATGTCCGCGGCGCGACCGGCTTTGTCGGAAGCGACGGAAAAGCTGTCGCGCTGACTGAAAAGGAGATCCAGGATCTTGGCGTTGAACGCCATGAGATAGTCGTTGGTTTTGAGATCGGCGACTCAGTCAAAGTCATCGACGGCCCTCTGGAGGGTTTCCTCGGTACAGTGGACGAGCTTGACGCGGAAAAAGACCGCGTGCGTGTGATAGTCTCCATGTTCGGCAGGGAGACGCCGGTCGACCTCGAGCTGGATCAGGTCGAGCCGATCAAAGATTAATCAGGAGGTGCTTTAAATTGGCACAGAAAATAGTTGGATATGCCAGATTCCAGGTTCCCGCGGGCAAGGCTACGCCCGCTCCCCCCGTCGGACCGGCCCTTGGCCAGTTCGGTATAAATATCAGCCAGTTCACCAAGGACTTTAACGAGCGTACAAAGAACGATATGGGCATGATGATCCCCGTTATCGTCACCGTGTACGCCGACCGCAGCTTTACCTTCGTCACCAAGACGCCCCCAGCTGCCCTTCTCATCAAGAAGGCGCTTGGCATTGAGACCGCTTCCGGCGTGCCCCAGAGGGACAAGGTCGGCACACTCAGCCGCGAGGATCTGCGTAAGATCGCCGAGCAGAAAATGCCTGACCTCAACTGCACGGATATCGAGGCCGCGATGAGCATGATCGCCGGCACCTGCCGGAGCATGGGCGTTCTTGTTGAAGCCGAGTAATCGGCTCGTGGGAGGATACTTTCCGACTAACCACAATTGAAGGAGGATAAACAAATTGTTCAGAAGCAAGAATTATAAAGAGAGCTCCAAGCTCATAGATAAAAGTACACTTTATGACTCGGTCGAGGCTTTCGAGCTTGTGACCAAGGCCAGCCGCGCCAAATTCGACGAGACTGTCGAGCTGCACGTCAAGCTCGGTGTCGACGGCCGTCACGCCGATCAGCAGGTCCGCGGTGCGATCGTCCTGCCCCACGGCACCGGCAAATCTGTCCGCGTGCTCGTTTTCTGTAAGGACGAGCGTGTTGAGGAAGCCCTTGCCGCCGGTGCGGATTACGCCGGAGGTCAGGACTATGTCCAGAAAATCCAGAACGAGAACTGGTTTGAATTTGACGTCGTTATCGCCACTCCGGACATGATGGGTACCGTCGGCCGTCTCGGTAAGGTTCTCGGTCCCAAGGGCCTCATGCCCTCGCCCAAGGCCGGCACCGTCACTCCAGATCTGGCCAGGGCCGTCTCAGAGGTCAAGGCAGGTAAGATCGAGTATCGTCTCGACAAGACCAACATCATCCACTGCCCCATCGGCAAGGTCAGCTTCGGAGCCGAGAAGCTCAACGACAACTATCTGGCTCTGATTGGCGCCATCATCAAGGCAAAACCCGCCGCAGCAAAGGGCCAGTACATCCGCTCCTGCGTCACCGCTTCCACGATGGGCCCCGGTGTCAAGATAAACGCCAACAAGCAGGTTTGAGCCGGGCTGTCACTGTTAATAGCTAATAACACAAAAACGGGAATCTTTGGATTCCCGTTTTTTATTTACTGCATTTCAAGGTCTGGGCTATTATTTCATGAATCTGTGCAACAGTTTGTTTTTGAGTTGTGTATATGGGAAATACCGAAGTTTGAGATCAGGTTTCAGTCCACGCCGCATAATGCTTCTGTAATGAGTGAAAGTGTCAAAGCTGCGTTTTCCATGGTACTGGCCCATGCCGGAGTTTCCGACCCCGCCAAAACCCATATACGGAGTGGCAAGGTGTACGATCGTGTCGTTTATGCACGCGCCGCCGAATGAACAGGTTTCCAACACGCGCTCCTGTACCGTTCTCTCTGCCGTAAACAGATACAGCGCCAGTGGTTTGGGCCTGCTGCGGACAAATCTTATTGCCTCGTCCAAACTGTTCCAGGTGAGCACCGGAAGTATCGGCGCAAATATTTCCTCATGCATAACGGGAGAGTCTGGGTCGACGTCTATGAGTACTGTCGGCTCGATAAACATGCGCTCATCATCGACACCGCCGCCCAGAGCAATTTTCTGGCCGTACAGGAGATCTTTTTTATTTTCATAGTGTTTTCTGTTAATTATCCTTGCCATTTCAGACATGTCCCCGTTGGGGAAAAACTCGCGCAGGGCCCTGCCAAATTGCTCAATGAACTCGTCCCTTGCCGTGGCCTCAATGAGCACATAGTCCGGTTCCACACAGGTCTGGCCGGCATTTATGACCTTGCCGAAAGCGACTCTACGGGCCGCCAGGGCGATATCTACCGTTCTGTCGATTATGACTGGGCTTTTGCCGCCGAGCTCCAGCGTTACCGGCGTCAGGTTTTTGGCCGCAGCGGCCATTGCGGCCTTGCCGACCTCAGGAGAGCCTGTGAAAAAGAGATAGTCGAATTTCTGCTCAAAAAGCTCCGCATTTTCCTGTCTGCCGCCCTCAATGACACAGATATACTCACTCGGATAGATATCGGACAGAATCCGGCATAACACTCCGCTGGTATTTGGCGCATAGGCGGAGAGTTTTACCACCGCGCAGTTGCCGCCGGAAATTGCGCCGATGAGAGGCTCAAGGCAGAGCTGAAGCGGATAATTCCATGGCGACATAATAAGCACGACGCCGTACGGCTCCGGGGAGATAAAGGCAGATGATGGAAACTGCGTAAGCGGCGTCCTAACGCGCCTTTCACGCATCCAGCCGGCAAGGTGTTTAAGATGATAATGTAGCTCGTCCAGAACAAAGCCAGTTTCGCACATATATGTCTCAAACGGGTGTTTGTTCAGGTCGGCCTTCAACGCGCCGGAGATGGCATCCTCATTCTCCCGTATGGCCGTCTGCAGTTTTTTCAGGGCTCGGCGGCGGAATTCATAAGTTCGCGTCGCTCCGGTCATAAAATACTCTCTCTGTGCAGAGACTATACCTGTTATATCCATGAGCGGTCCTTTCAGCGCCGGGGACACGATATCGCCGGCGTTATTTCTGTGATATTGGAAATACTATATCATTGCCGGGCAGTTCAAACAATATTTACCCGGGAGGTACGGATAACATGAGAAGCAGATTTGACGGGGAGCTTTGCCAGCTCAACGAGGCTCTCACCAGTATGGGTTCGCTCTGTCAGGAGGCCATCGCGCTTTCGGTCAGCTCGCTGATAAGCGGGCAGAAAGATCTGGCAGAGGAAGTAGAGGAGCTGGAGCACGAGATAGACGTAATGGAAAACGATATCGAGGCAATGTGTCTACGGCTTATGCTGAGGCGGCAGCCAGTCGCGCGTGATCTGCGCCAGATATCCGCGGCACTGAAGATGATAACGGATATGGAGCGCATCGGCGACCACGCCTCGGACATTGCGGAGATAATCTCCTCACTGGACAACCACAACGCCGGGGACTGTGGGAGCTTCGCCGATATGGCAAACGCCGTCATACAGATGATGAAAGAAGGCATAGACGCATTCGTACATCGTGACACAAATCTCGCCCACGAGGTAATCGAACATGACGATCTTGTCGATACGCTGTTTGCGAAGGTAAAAAAGACACTTACGGAATTGATCGTTTCAGAGCCCTCCGGCAGCGATTCAGCGCTTGAACTTTTTATGGTTGCAAAATATCTGGAGCGCATCGGTGACCACGCGGCAAACATCGCCGAGTGGGTCATCTTCTGTATTACCGGCCTGCACTACGGCATGGATGCGCTGTAAAAGCAGCGCCCCCGACCGGGTTTTCCCCGGCCGGGGACCGCATGGCGTCATATCTGTGTAAGTGCGTCGATACTCTGGGTGAGGCTTTCCACCTTATTGTCGCACTCTGTCTTATCGGCACCGCGCACGAGGATGTATATCTTGATCTTCGGCTCAGTTCCGCTCGGCCTTACAACAAAGCTGATGCCGCCGGCAAGTTCAAAATACAGGACGTTGGACCCTGATATCTCTGTCTGACCCACATCACCCAGACCAAAAACGTGCACTCTGCCCGTCTTGTAATCACGCATGCGCAGTACGGACTGTCCGCCAATGCTCTTGGGCGGGTTTTCGCGCAGCTTTGTCATCAGTGCCTGCATTTTTTCAAGCCCGTCTATACCTGGCATCACAAGATTAATCGTCTTTTCGGAGAAGCGGCCATATTGCTCATATATCTCATCCATCGCATCAAGAAGGGTCATGCCGCGCTCAAAATAGTGGGCTGCCATCTCCGCTATCAGCATTGAGGCCGTGACCGCATCCTTGTCACGGACATAGTCTCCCATCATATAGCCGTAGCTTTCCTCATATGCCAGCAGATACTCATAGCTTCCGTCCCGCTCGAACTCCGCGACCTTTTCGGCCATATACTTGAATCCGGTAAAAGTCTCGGCGACGAATACGCCATTTTTCTCTGCAACCTCGCGCGCAAGCTCCGTTGTCACAATGGTCTTTATCGCCGCAGCGTTGGCCGGCAGCGTGCCTTTCTCCCGGCGAGCGGTAATAATATAGTTAAGCAGCAATACACCCATCTGGTTACCGCTTACGGTGACATATTCGTCCCCGCGGCGGACCATCACTCCAACACGGTCGGAGTCGGGGTCGGTGCCTATTATGAGGTCCGAGCCAACCTTGTGCGCCAGATCCACGGCCAGATAAAAGCCCTCGGGATTCTCAGGATTTGGACTTGCCACCGTCGGGAAAGAACCGTCAATCACCATCTGCTCCTCAACGGGGAATAGATGCTTTATCCCCAGCCTGTGCAGGGCCTCGGGCACAAGTCTGTACCCGGCTCCGTGAAACGGGGTATAAACGATGCGGAAATCGTCTGCCACACGTTTTACGGTATCCGAATCTATCGACTGCGACATGACCTTATCCATGAAGGCCCTGTCCGTCTCCTCGCCTATTATCTCAATAAAGCCGCGCTCCTGCGCCTTAGCAAATCCCTCGCTGTGTATATCGTTAAAAATATCGGTACGGCGCATCTCTTCGGCTATTGCGTCCGCCTTCGCGGGCGGGAGCTGAGCCCCGTCAGACCAGTATACCTTGTAACCGTTATACTCCTTTGGGTTGTGACTGGCCGTTATATTCAGGCCGGCCGCCGCGCCGTAATAGCGTATGGCAAACGACAGTTCCGGGGTCGGTCGAAAAGAGTCAAAAATGCGCACATGTATGCCGTTTCCGGCCATCACACGGGCCGCCTCCTGCGCAAAAGTTTCACTGTTTTTGCGGCAGTCATAGCAGATGACGACGCCGTTTTTCGCAGCCTGCCCGCCTTCACGATTTATGACGTTTGCAAATGCCTGAGTCGCCTGTCTGATAACATGTATGTTCATACGGTTGATGCCCATACCCATGATGCCGCGCAGCCCGGCAGTGCCAAACTCCAGCGGCGCGTAGAAACGGCTTTTGATTTCTTTCTCATTTCCCTCGATGTCGGCAAGCTCTTTCCACTCCGCCTCAGAAATGACAGGGCTATCCAACCATCGCTGGTATTCGGATTTATAGCTCATTGCACTCTCCTTCCTCAATCTCGCAGTCCTCACTTATAAGGCTGCGGGCATCGTCAAGAAGTGTCTGCGGGACATATATGTCCGCACCGCCACCGCTCATACCGAGAACTACCCGTCCGAAGCTGCCGTCATTTGGATACAGCCTGAAAGCCGGGATACCATACGCGAAGAGCATATTGACAAGCATCTCATCCTGAAGATCAAGGCTGGTGCAGTGGGTCAGAAGCGCAGGCGGGACAAACTGCCCATCCTCACAGCGGGGCCACTGCTCCGTAAGCTTGCCAACCGGCGTCCAGCCCCAGAGTACGTTCACGTCAGGCGTCAGGCTTGTGCCACAGCCAGGACAGACCGTCTCCCCGGGTTTATACTTCATTTTACAATTCGGGCACTGCATGTATACTTCCTCCATGCGTCACTTGTGGTATTTTCGTCCCCCGTTGATCGTAAAGGCGCGATATATCTGCTCAGCAAGCATAACACGCGCCAGATGGTGCGGAAAGGTCATCCGCGACATTGAAAGCCGCAGCCCCGCCGCCTGCTTTACGCTGTCTGCCAGACCAAAAGATCCCCCGACAATAAAGCACAGCTTTGTCTTTCCGTCCATCGCCTTCTGCGCAAAAAGGCCGGCCAATTCTTCACTGTCAAGCTGTTTGCCCTCAACACACATGGCGATAATAAACGCGTCCCTGGGTATACTCTGCATAATCGCCTGCGCTTCGCTGTCCAGCGCCGCGCGTATCTTCCCTTCGGAGGGGGAATCCGGCAGCCGGCGCTCTGTCAGCTCGGTAACTTCAAAGCGGCAGAACGCGCCAAGGCGCCTGCTGTATTCCGAGAATGCCGAAATATAATGCTTTTCCTTCATTTTACCTACGCAGACGAGTTTTATATTCATCAAACGAGACAACCCCTTTCGACCACAAGGTCAAAAGGCTCCGACGCTGGAGCAACACTCAGCCGGGCGCCGGTGCCCTCCAGTGCCTTTGAAACAGTTTCAAACGCGGTCTTAGGACTGTTATTCTCGCGGCTGAGATGCCCAAGGACTATGTACCTGGTCCCATTTTCCGCCAGCCTGCGCGCAAGCAGCGCACAGTCATCATTTGACAGATGCCCCCGGTCCGAGAGTATACGGCGTTTGAGAGGGTACGGATAATTCCCGTATCTAAGCATCTGCTCATCGTGGTTTGCCTCTATTATCACGGCGTCAGCACCCATGATCCCGCTTAGCACTTCGTCCGTCACAGATCCCATGTCGGTTGCAATAGCAAAGACGCAGTCGCCTTCTATGCGATATCCAACGCTCTCGTCGGTGTCATGCGGAGTATGGAAAGCTGAAATGTTCAGTCCGTTTACCTGCACATCACAGCCGGTGGGCAGCTCCTTTATATGCTCTTCGACCCCCGCAAAATGCCACCTCAGGTGGTTTGCCACCGTGCGGGGGGCGAAAATCGGGACATCATAATGTTTTATCAACATGGGAAGTCCGCTGACGTGATCGGCATGTTCATGCGTTATGAGGATTCCGTCCAGCTTCTCCGGTGACAGGTCAAGCCGCGCCAGGCCGAGTTTTATCCGGCGCACGGAAATACCGGCGTCGATCAGGAGGCTTCCGCCTGGTGAAGAAACGACCGTGCAGTTGCCGGAAGATCCGCTGGCAAGCGTGCTTATCCACATAGGATATCCGAATAGCCGGGCTCGTCCGGCTCCGAAACGGCGTGAATATCCGCGCCGAGCTTTGAAAGCTTTCCGACAATATCCTGATAACCCCGCTCGATGTACTGCACATCCTCAACCTGCGTGACGCCCTCTGCGCAAAGGCCGGCTATCACCATTGCGGCCCCTGCGCGCAGGTCACACGCGGCCACCGGCGCACCGGTAAGCTTGGGCACGCCCTCTATAACGGCTGTCTTATCGTCAACATGGATATTCGCGCCCATCTTCAGCAGCTCGTTGACATATTTGTATCGGTTGTCCCATACTCCCTCGGTCACGACGCTTGTCCCCTCGGCAAGAGTCAGGGCAGTGCTTATCTGCGGCTGCATATCCGTCGGGAAGCCGGGATACGGCAGGGTCTTTACATTTGTGCGGCAGAGCCTTCCCTCCCGCCTTACAAGCACTGAATCCTCTCTTTCCTCGATTTCAACGCCCATTTCGCGCAGCTTTGCGCTGATACAGTCAAGATGCTTTGGAATAACGTTTTTGATGAGTACCTCACCGCCAACGGCCGCAACGGCCACCATGAAGGTCCCAGCCTCTATCTGATCCGGGATGATGGAATAGCACCCTCCATGCAGACGGGATACGCCGTTGATCTTTATGACATCCGTACCGGCACCGCGCACGTCCGCGCCCATTGAATTGAGAAAGTTTGCCAGATCAACGATGTGCGGTTCTCTGGCGGCATTCTCTATCGTAGTTCTCCCCTCCGCCTTTACGGCGGCGATCATTATATTCATAGTCGCGCCGACAGAAACTTTATCAAGGTAAATTTTGGCGCCTTTAAGCTTTCCCTCAGAGGCATCGGCATATACGAATCCATCGGATACGTCAACCTGAGCGCCGAGCGCCCTCATGCCCTTTATGTGTTGATCTATCGGGCGCACTCCGAAATTGCAGCCGCCCGGCATCGTAGTTTTTGCTCTGCCAAAACGACCGAGCATCGCACCGATAAAATAATACGAAGCGCGTATCTTACGCATGAGCTCGTACGGAGCGCCGCTCTCATGTACGCTGGTGCAGTCGATCTCGACTGTGGTGCGGTTTACCATGCTGACCTTGGCTCCGAGATGGCTCAACATACTAAGAAGCATATCAGTGTCGCTTATCTCCGGGATATTCTCTATTCGGCACACGCCTTCGACCATCAGAGCTGCCGGAATGATGGCCACAGCTGCATTCTTCGCGCCGCTTATTTCTACTTCTCCGAAGAGCTTGTTTCCACCGTTAATGATATATTTATCCAAAATTTACACCTTCCCTGTCGGCTCACGTTGAAATCATATCTTAGTTATATCCAATATGCCTCTTACATAGCCCACTTTAGACAGTTAAGAATTATTGTCATTTTTAATGGCGTTATATTGTATCATATAAATCACATAAAAGCAAAACAAATCCTCACGAGATCGATTCTTCCCGTCCGGAAACAGCATTTATGCAATAATTGCCTGTATCTGTTTCTATTTTCCAAGCAGGCGTAAGCGTTGCCTCGCCAGAAACCGGCACACTTATTAAATATCCGGCTTCGATTGAATAGATATTTTTACACTCGTAGCCGTTTTCTTGTACATTTCCCAAAAAATTTATAAGAGCGGTGCTGCAGCTCATCGCCTCGGTCCCGGTGGTGCCCAGAACATCGTCGAATGCAAGCATGCCGACAGCCATGAGCAGGGATTCCTGTGAAAAACTCAGCTCCATGACACTGTTGAACACCTCGTCGCCACGGAAACGCCAGCCGAGTTCCACCGTTGTGAGGTCCCCGGTCGTGACCGAGCGCACAATGGGGTCGGCGCCAAGCTTTTTGACGGCCTCTCTGGCTGTCTCCTCCACATCGCCGTTAATATCCCATGACTCTCCAGAGAAGACGATGTCCACCTCACCGGTGCCTCTGAAGCGGGCCTCTCCCTTCCGGCAGCTGTAATACAGGACGTTTCCTCCCTGATCATATACATAAGCATGGCCGAGCAGAGACTCGACCGCATCAAGCTCGCTTTCGGTGTTACGGGCAAGAATATATTCCTCAGGCACATCAACACTGACATTGACATTTTCAGACAGGGTAATGCCGTTATTTGCAAAAACTTCTGTCAGTTCCTGTTTCAGACGTGTTTCAGCCACTGCGGCATCTCTCCGGAAGTCTATAAGAAGGCCCGCAAAGACGCAATTTACCGCCAAAAACACTATCAGTATGATATTTTTTAGCTTTGATGAATCCATAGGCCCTATCTTTCAAATACTATCCATCCGGGCTGTACCCTGCTTCCATCGTCTATAAGACACAAAAGCGGTTCCCCTCCCCCGTCGGCCGTTATCATGGCAATGGCCTGCTTTTCCGGCAGCGGACTGACGGTTTCCTCTCCGTCGGTGTATTCGCGCAGGAGAAACTCACAGGCTGTTATGTTGCCGCCGGAAACCGTGATCTCGGCCGCAGGCACGCCACCCGGCAATCTGATCGTAAGGCCGTTGGAAACATACTCGAACACGATGCTGAAAGATTCCTCATCCTCAGAATATGTCACGGAGCTGAGCATGAGCTCACTGTCGCCACGGTACTGGGCCGAGACCCTGTCTGCAAGGTCGTAGGCGGCATCTATCACGTCCACAAGCGCAACGGAATCTACGGGCAGCAGTCCGCCACCGCTCTGCCGAAAAGTGACCGTTCCGTCCGGAGACAGCCTAAGCGTGGCGTCACCGTCGACATAGACCTCGGTCCCGTCTGCCTCCGTATAAGGCCGCGCTATAAAACTGTTGAGTCCAAAATTCTCCATTATTGCAGCCGTGTCAATGCCCAGCCGAAACGGGTTTGAGACATTCACAGCGGCAAGTTCGATGCTGCCCCCAACTATAAGGGTGTAGGGGTCAACACCATCGTTTCCCTCAGTCTCAAGGACGAACTGCGCGCCATTATAAGGAAAATCGGCGCTCAGGGTGCTAAGGGTAGACAGGGTGCTGCATTTATATGCAAGACCGTCCTTTGCGCGGATATAATAAAGCCACACCTCATCATCGGAAACTGACAGGCATATTCTTGCAGCGGTGTGCTCGGACACTTCACTTTGGGCCTGCACACCCAGCCAGCTTGCGAGAACTCCCAGAGGCTGTGCATAAAGAAAGTCGAAGTAAACACCGGGCGCGGAGAGCGCCTGCTCCCACTCGTCGTAGTCTACCTGCTCCGGCGTACCGGCAGAGCCCAACGCCTCGGCGAGAGCTGCGGAATACCGCTCATAAAGCTCCTCTACCGCAGTTTCGTCATACCTGACCCCGTATCTCTGCCCATTGAGTGCAGTTACGGCCGCGACAAGCGGTCTTGCACACTGGGCATATCCCCGGCCGTCTCCGTCAGCCGAGACGGATTCCTCCGCGGCAGCACCAAACGACGGCATGATTACGATGTCGTAATACACCGCGATCCTCACGAGCATAAATACCGCGCTGGCTGACAGAAGGACTATCAGCCCTGTTTTAATCCGCTCTTTCCAAACGTGCCTATTCATCCGCCGGCCCTCCGACAGGCAGCCGGACCGTTATGGTCGTACCTTTCCCAAGCTGGCTTTCCAGCCCGATCTCGCCGCCATGGCGCATGACTATCTCCTGGGCAATGGACAGACCGAGGCCGGTACCGCCCGACTCACGCGAGCGCGCCTTGTCCACACGGTAGAACCTGTCGAAAACGCGATCGACGTCCTCCTTAGGGATCCCGATGCCGTCGTCCCTTACGCTCGCCCAGACCATATCGCCGTCAAAGCCTGCCGAAAGGCTTATATGTCCGCCGTCAGGGGTATATTTGATGGCGTTGGATACCATATTCATGAGTACCTGCTCCACCCTCGCGTGATCTCCGCGTATCTCGGGTATGTCCGGCTCGATATCAAGCGCAAAACTGTGGTTATGGCTCTGCGCTTCCAGCAGGACGGCATTATAAACGTCGCTGACAGACTTTTCAAATGAAAAGTTTTCAAAGTCGAACTGGAAGCTGCCGGCGTCAAAACGTGAGAGAGTCAGAAGATCCTGCACTATCTTGGTCATACGGTCGGATTCGTTTACAATGACGCGCAGGAAATCGCGCTGCATCTCCATCGGCATGCCCTGGGTGTCCTCGAGCGTCTCGGCATAGCTTCGTATGCTTGTGATGGGCGTACGCAGCTCATGTGAGACATTGGCGACAAACTCCTTTCGCATCTGTTCGGAACGCTGAAGCTCGTCGATATTGTTTTCAAGTTGGCGCGCCATGTCGCTGAACGTCCGGGAGAGAACGCCAATCTCGTCTCCGGAGTCCGAAGCCTCAAGACTGTGTTCAAAATCACCGCCGGCAACTTTTTCAGCAGCCGCGGTAAGCTCCTGGATGGGCGTCACCATCGTCTTGGCCAGCATCAGGCTGAGCAAGACAGCGATCACACCGCCGACGAGCATTGCGCTGAGTATGATGCCAAACAGCTCGTTGGACAGTTCGGTTATCGTATCCTTGTTGTCGATGATGTAAATAATGTAGGTGTTATCACCGCCCTGAATGGGTAGGGCGATGTCCATATATGAGGCGGAGCTGTCGCTCTCATATCCCTCATTCCCGGCAAGTGCGGAAGCGATATTCGGCGTTATACCGACGCCGGGATCTTCACCGGAGCCTGTCAAAACCTCCCCGGTAACAGAATCCAGGATATAGTAATTCCTGTTGCCGCTGTCAATACCCAGCGAGCCGGAGTATGCCCTGATGATCTCTGCCATACGCGCGGTATCTCCGTCTGCCGCGGCTGAGCGCAGATCCTCGACAAGCTCCGCATCGGAAAAAACGGAGCGCATCTGTTCATAAAACCTGCTCAGATAATATCCGCGCACGCCGCGCATGAGAAACGCGGCGGTGACGGCCGTCAGAGAGACGATTATGACAAGCATTATCAGCACTATCTTTGTATACAGACTTCGGTTCATATCCCCGCTCCAGACAGCTTAAAATCGGCCTCAACCGTTGAAGTAATACCCCGCGCCGCGCTTGGTCATCACGTATTCAGGCTCCGCCGGGGTGTCCTCAACCTTCTCGCGCAGACGGCGCACCGCAACATCGACGGCGCGCAGATCGCCATAGTAGTCGTACTGCCAGACTTCGCTCATCAGTTCCTGCCTTGAGATGACCTTTCCCGGGTTGGAGGCGAGAAATTTTATAAGCTCATATTCCCGCTGTGTCAGCTCCAGCTCAAGGCCGTTTTTGTAAACGCTGTGTCGGTCAAGGTCTATGGCAAGTTTTCCGAAACGCAGGGTGTTCCCACTCTCAGCCACCGGCGCCTCCGTGCTGCTTGCAGCTCGACGCATGTTTGTTTTGACCCGGGCCATAAGCTCACGCACTGAAAACGGCTTCGTTATATAGTCGTCGGCACCAAGCTCCAGCCCGAACACCTTGTCCGTCTCCTCCTCGCGCGCAGTTATCATTATGATAGGTACATTATTGCCCTCGCCGCGCAGGGTGCGGCATACCTCAAACCCGTCCATATACGGAAGCATAACGTCCAGCAGGATCACATCGGGATTACACTTTCGGGCAAGACGCAGCCCTTCCCGTCCGCCATAGGCACGGAAGGTTTCATACCCTTCCTTGGCGAGATTGAAGCTGAGTATATCTACTATCGACTTTTCATCGTCGACTATCAGAACTTTTTTGCTCATTTCCGGCCCTCCAGAAGATATTTTGTCTTCATGACCGTAAGCGCGGTCTTGGCGTCCGTTATCTCTCCCGACATTACCATTTCAACGAGGCTTTCAAACGGGATACTCTCCATATCCAGAAATTCGTTCCTGTCAGGATGCGCCCGTCCCTGGCTGAGGCCGCGGGCGAGATACATGTAAAGCGTCTCATGGCAATAACCGGGGGAACAGTACATTTTTCCCAGAGAGATGAATTCACCGGCGGTTATGCCCGTCTCCTCGCCAAGCTCGCGTACAGCGCACTCAAGCGGCTGCTCCCCTTTTTCAAGTTTGCCTGCGGGCAGCTCGAGAAGATGCTCATGGAAGGGATAGCAATACTGCCGGACACAGCGTACTGTGCCGTCGTCAAACAGAGGAAGGATGCACACTCCGCCCGGATGCTCCACGACCTCCCGCATGCTGGTATTGCCGTTGCAAAGCTCAACCTGGTCGACGGTGACGCCCACTATTATCCCACTGTAACTGTTGACTCTCCTGATCTTCTTTTCTGTGTAGTCCATTTTAATCCTCCGCAACGCGCAAAGGGACGCTTTTACTTTTTCTCTCCCGTCTCGGGCAGCAGGATGGTGCCAATCACCATCACTATGCACAATACCGCGGCCGAAACAAACAACAGATTCCCGGATCTGTCAGCAAGCGGGGTTATAACGAAAGACGGTATCACAAAACCGCCGATAACATAGTGTATCAGCGTGACAAGTCCCTGCGCGCTGCCGAGATATTCCGAACCGACCTCCTTAAGGCCCGTGAGTATCGACATGAAGAACGCGCATCCAACGCTTACGCACAGACCAAGCAGGCAGATAAGCGGCAAAATAAAGCTGTCAGACACCAGCCCTATCGGGACCACTATCACGGCTGCAAGCAGCATAAGCGTTATAAGTATCGGCCGGAACTTGCCAAGGCGCGCCTGTATCGGCGGGATTATGACAGAGCCGATGATAGCAGCGATGTTGAGCATGCTGCTTATGCTGTTTGCTTTTACAGTGTCCATATTCCGCGTGTTTATAAGCACTGTCGGAAGAAGAGTTGAAACAGCGTAAATAAACGCGCAGAAGGCCGCGCAGCAGAATGCAATTATCCACACGTTGCGAAGCTTTACGACCTTGGATATATATTTAAGGACAGGCTGAGACGGCGGAAGGACGGTTCCCGGAGGGGCATTGCGTCCGAAAAACAGCCAAAGGACCGCAGCCGCCATAAGCAGCAGACCGGACACGAAAAGGGCCTGACGATATCCGGTATACAGAGGGCTTGTCAGCTGAGCAAGCGAGATACCGCCGGCTCCGATCGCGCAGTAAAGCGAAAAAGCAAGGCTGGTCTCTTTCTCAGGAAACCAGGCGTTTACTATCTTTGTCGAGGTCGCGTGTATACTGCCAAGGCCGCAGCCGACAAACAGGCTCAGTGTGAAAAACAGGGCGTAGCTGTGCGTCAGCAGACGCAGAAGCGACGCCGCAGCAGTTATAAAGCAGAGCGTGACCACAACGCGCCTTGTGCCAAGGCGATCGGCCAACGTCCCGCCAAAGACGCCGATTATTCCTGCCACAATGGAAAATGACAAAGTGACCGAAGAAAACTGTGTTGCCGTCAGGCCAAGATCTGACATAAATTCGCTGGCAAAGGCAGACAACTGGAACTGGGCATAGTTGGTGCCAAAGTTTGGAAGCGAGATCAGCAGCAGCATAAGCCACCGGTACCCGCTGTATTTTTGCGTTTGCAGGGTGTTTGACATAGATGCTTTTTCTCCTTACTTGATGCTTATAAAATGACTGTTTTTCCTGCGAAGGCCGCAGTAAACAAAGCTATTATACCATGAAGCACAGCCAAATGGTATAATACGCTATGTTTTTCGGTTCCCGGCGCAGCCGGAGAGAAAAGCGGCTTGAAATTGAAGTATAATAACCGCTTTGCGGTTATTATACCACAGGCGTAAGGCAATTGCTATGTTTTTATTGACTCATCATAAGACTCTCAACCGGCGCATTTTCTACGCTTTTATGCCCTTGACAACTGTGATATACTTGTATTTGCCTCAAAACGGTTTTTCGGAAAGGAGCTGAAACTATGCCAAAGGCAGTCGGCGTAAAACAGATCGCCTCCAACAAAAAGGCTTTTCATGAATACTTTGTGCTCGACCGCTATGAGGCCGGCATAGAGCTCTTCGGGACCGAGGTAAAGTCCATACGCGGCGGGAATCTCAATCTAAGAGATGGTTACTGCTATATCAAAAACGGTGAGATATTCGTGCGCGGCATGCACATAAGCCCCTATGATAAGGGAGGCATCTTCAACCGCGACCCTGATCGCGACCGCCGGTTGCTCATGCACAAGCGTGAGATAGTCAAACTCAACGCACGCGTCATGCAGGACGGGATAACTCTTGTGCCGCTGTCAGCATATTTTAAGGACAGCCGCGTCAAGCTGGAGATCGGTCTGTGCAAGGGCAAACATCTGCATGACAAGCGGGACAGCGCCGCTAAAAAGGAGGCTGACCGCCAAATGGAGCGCGCGCTTAAAACAGCCAGATAACAGATAGAATATGAAAGGAAGGCATACAATGTCTGAAGTCAAAAACCCCATCGTGACCATCGAAATGGAAAACGGCGGCATAATCAGGGCCGAGCTTTACCCCGACGTCGCCCCCAACAGCGTCAACAACTTCATCTCTCTTGTAAACAAGGGATTTTATAACGGCATCATCTTTCATCGCTGCATATCTGGCTTCATGATCCAGGGCGGATGCCCACAGGGCACCGGAATGGGTGGCCCTGGCTATTCCATCCGCGGTGAATTCACCTCAAACGGGTTCCAGAACGATCTCAAGCACGACCGTGGCGTCCTGTCCATGGCACGCACCATGATGCCCAACTCTGCCGGTAGCCAGTTCTTCATCATGCATGAGAATTCCCCTCATCTCAACGGTCAGTACGCAGCATTCGGCAAGGTCATTGAGGGCATGGACGTCGTCGTCGCGATCGCTAACTCCCGCACTGACTTAAACGACCGTCCGACCGAGGATCAGCGTATGAGATCAGTCACCGTTGAGACCTTTGGTGTGGACTATCCTGAGCCCGAAAAGGTCTAAGTGATGTAAACGGAGGGTTCGCGCATGAAAACCGCGATAATAACCGGCGCTTCCGCCGGACTCGGTCTGGAATTTGTCCGGCAGCTTCGCGCAAATTATCCCGAGATAGAATCCCTTTGGCTCATAGCCCGCAGCCGCGAACGCCTGGAAACTGCCGCGGCCTCCCTTGTTGGCAGGCTGGATATTGAGATTGTACCTCTTGATCTATGCGATGAGAGCAGCTTTGACCGGCTCAACAGACTGCTGCACGAAAAGCAGCCCGAGATACGGCTGCTCGTAAACAACGCCGGCTGCGGCTACCTTGGCAATCTGGGCGAGATCGACACCGGTCTGCAGACCCGGATGACGGATCTCAACATACGTGCGCTCACCGCCGTTACCAATATTGTCCTTCCGTTTATGCCGCGCGATGGGCATATAATAAATGTAAGCTCCATTGCATCATTCTGTCCAAATCCAAGGATGACGGTATACAGCTCCAGCAAGAGCTATGTCTCCGCGTTCTCGCGAGGGATCAGCCAGGAACTGAAACCACGCGGCATCGGTGTGACTGTTGTGTGCCCCGGCCCGATGGATACCGAGTTTCTGGAGACCGGCGGCATAAAGGGCAACTCAAAGACTTTTGAGCTTCTCCCCTACTGTGCACCGGCGAAGGTCGTCTCCGGAACTTACCGCGCGGCAAGACACGGCAGGTTCAATTATACGCCCGGGGCTTTCTATAAGCTCTACCATGTGCTTGCAAAACTTCTGCCGCAGGCGGTCATGGTCAAAATGGCCAAAACGTGAATACTGTTCTCAGCCAAAATACCTATACGGGGCCGTACCGGTTTCGACGGGGGTGTGGAGGCTGGATAAGCGGGTGGATGAACCCAGCATCCTTAAAATGGGTAACTTAAAAAATAACTGAGAACAATAATCTCGAACTGGCGGCCGCTTAAGGCTGCCCGTCCTCTCTGGGAGTGCCACGCCCCGGATGCAGGGCGTCGATTAGTGGCGGACGTGAGTGCGTAAAGCTTTGAACGCACCATGCACAATGAAGCTACCTGACTCTGAGGCGTGACGGCTTGCCTCAGCTAAAGGGAACAGGAGAGTCCGGCTCTCCGAAATAACCGTCTGCACCCGGAGAAAGTCCAGTTAAAATGCTTTCGGACAGGGGTTCAACTCCCCTCGGCTCCACCAAAAGAGAGCCAGGCGAACACCACGCCGACTATTTACATGGTCGGCGGAGTGTTCGTCTTGGTTTTTCCGCTCAATACGGAAAAATAAGAAAAGAGGCTGCTATGCAGGATATCACCTGTGTAGCAGCCTCTTTTTGCTATATTGCCCACGCTCTAACGAAATACGTGATTTCCTCACAAAGTCCAGCGGGAATTTAAAATCCTTGTTAGAAT
>CAZSRK010000003.1:57973-76699 GCA_964609305.1 uncultured Oscillospiraceae bacterium | reverse complement strand
TGGATACGGTGTTTTCAAGGGATAATCAGGTTTTGGCTTGATTTTTTGAAAATAGATATCCGTTTATACCGAAGTGGCTGCGGTGCCGTACATTCTATGCCCTTAGCACCTGTATTTGTGATAACATAGCCGGGCTGCATATTTACGGTCTCTCTATCGGCAACGGACGTAAAATCATATACGAAGTCCCGCTGCGCCCATGAATCCGCATACTCATTATCGAGCGTCAGCGGTCTATAACGCTCTCATCTTCCATAGGTTTTCCCTTCTCCCCTTATAAAACAAGATGCTGTTTTTTATCAGAGGTTTCACAATAATTGTGGCAGAAAGGAAATTTTTGTGTTATAATGAGGTTGTATACATATATCTCAGAGAAAGGAACGATGTAAATGCCCGGAAGGAATCCTGGCGGCGCTGGCAGAGGCGGTTCACGAGGCCCCGGTGGCCCCGGCGGACGACGCCCGGGTGGGCCGCCGCGAAGAGGTCCCGGACGGCCGCGCAGACCGGTGCCGCCTCCCCCGCCTCCACGCAGAGGTCGTCCCATCGGCCGGGGATGTATGCCTGGCTGTCTGCTATACGTCCTTGGCGCAGCAGGGATCATCTCCGCCCTTGCGGTGGGCCTTGCCCTGCTTTTTTAAGCGGCGAACACAAAACATAATTAAAAATCCCCCTAATGTCCAGAGTTTTTCTGCATCAGGGGGATTATGTTTGGCCGTTTATTTGAGAGTTATGCGGTTATAGCTTTTCTTGCCGCGTCTAACGACAAGGCCGTTTTTTAACTCGTCCACCGAAAATGTCTGTCCAGGGTCCGAGACCTTCTCGTCATTGACGGTCACGCCGCCCTGCTGCACATTCCGACGGGCATCCCCGCGGGATGAACACAGCCCACTCTTTACAAGCAGAGACACGACATCTATCGTCCCATCAGTCAGATCGGCCTGTAAAAGTTCCGTGGAGGGCATATTTGCCGCGTCCCCGGAACCGCCAAAGAGCGCCCTGGCGCTCTCCTCGGCCTTTTTCGCCTCTTCCTCGCCGTGTACGAGTGCGGTCAGTTCGTGCGCAAGTATCTCCTTTGCACGGTTGAGCTGGCTGCCCTCCCAGGAGGCCATTTCGTCTATCTGCTCAAGCGGCAGGAAAGTCAGCATACGCAGGCATTTGATAACGTCCGCGTCGCCAACGTTGCGCCAGTACTGATAAAACTCATAGGGGCTTGTCTTATTCGGATCGAGCCATACGGCGTTGCCCGCCGTTTTACCCATCTTGTTGCCGTTAGAGTCGGTTAGCAGCGTTATCGTCATCGCATAGGCGTCCTTGCCGAGCTTTTTTCGTATCAGCTCCGTTCCGCCGAGCATGTTCGACCACTGATCGTCGCCCCCAAACTGCATGTTGCAGTCATAGTGCTGGAACAGGTAGTAGAAATCATAGCTCTGCATTATCATATAGTTAAACTCGAAAAAGCTCAGGCCCTTTTCCATGCGGTTTTTATAGCATTCGGCACGGAGCATGTTGTTGACGCTGAAACAGGCGCCGACTTCGCGCAGAAGTTCAACATAGTTCAGATCGAGCAGCCAATCGGCGTTGTTCGCCATAACGGCCTTCCCCTCGCCAAAGTCGATGAACCTCTCCATCTGCCGCTTGAAGCACTCGGCGTTGTGGTTTATGTCCTCCTTCGTGAGCATTTTGCGCATGTCCGTGCGCCCGGAGGGATCGCCGATCATGGTTGTTCCACCGCCTATGAGCGCAATGGGCTTGTTGCCGGCCATCTGAAGGCGCTTCATCAACGTCAGGGCCATGAAATGTCCGGCCGTGAGGCTGTCGGCGGTACAGTCAAAGCCGATGTAAAAGGTCGCCCTGCCGTTATTTATAAGCTCTTTGATCTCTTCCTCATCGGTGACCTGCGCTATAAGTCCGCGGGCCACAAGCTCTTCGTAAATCTGCATCGCTGTGTCTCCTTAAAATTTGATTTAAAGTAATAAAACACGCCCTCTGCTCCCCATGGGGAGCAGAGGGCGTTGTGCATACAAAAACGCTGTACCACCTCTGTTCGCCGCGCCCTCGCGGGCAGGCGGCCTCGGCGGGTAAGTTACCCCTGCGCTGTATCGGGCGCGTCCGTCGCAGCCTACTTGCAAACACGCTTTCGGTGCGCCGCTCCAAGCCGTATTCACCGGCAGCGCCCTCTCCCCTTCACAGCGGCCAGGGGCTCTCTTTGCAGGGACCTGCTCCGGTTACTTTCGTTTTTCATAGCGTTTTTCCGTTATTTTAGCCGATTATACAGGACTGTTCCGCCTTTGTCAAGCGTTGCGCCTATGCTCCTTTTTGAATTCCTCCGCCGCGGCGAGCTGCTCCGCCGCGCTCTCAAGCGTTGCAGCGCTCACATTTTCCCCGCCGTGCAGCCGCGCAAGCTCCATAATACGCCCGTCTCTGTCCAGCGGCGTTATCTTCGTGCGGGTCCTGCCCCCGCTCTCCGACTTTTCTATGCAAAAATGCCTGTCGGCCATCGCCGCGATCTGCGGCAGATGCGTAACGCATATTACCTGACGCGCTCCAGACAGCTCGGCAAGCTTTTCTCCGACGCGCTGCGCCGCGATGCCGGATACGCCGGCGTCGATCTCGTCGAACACCATCGACTGCACGGGGTCGTTTTCAGCAAAGACATTCTTCATCGCCAGCATGATTCGCGACAGCTCGCCGCCGGAGGCGATCTTTGCGATGCGCCCCGGCTCCTCGCCCGCGTTCGCGCTCATCAGGAAACGCAGCTCGTCACAGCCGGTGGAATTAAACCCCGGGCCGCCCGAAACGGGCCGTATCTCCACCCGGAAAACCGCCGAAGGCATGCTGAGCTGTCTGAGCTCCTCCTCTATGCGTCTTTCCAGCACCTTTGCGCACTGACTGCGCGCCTGGGAGAGTTTTTTTGCCTGCGCCAGGGTTTCTTGCTCGTATTGAGATAATTTTTCTTTAAGTTTCTCTATTCTATCGTCTGAGTACTCCAGCTCCTCCAGACGCTCGCGGCTGCCTGCAAGATTCTGCAAGAGCTCCGCCTCATCGCCGCCATACTTCTTCTCGAGCCGGCGGATGAGCGCCAGCCGCGAAAGCATCTCATCATATTCCTCGGGCGAAAAATCCAGAGTGCCGCGCATCTGGCGCAGCGTCTCCGCCGCGTCCGCAAGGCTGATAACGGCCTCGTTTATGGTGTTTTCAACACCGGCCACATCCCCGCTTATCGCCGAGACCCGCGAGAGCGCATCCCGCGCGGCGCAGGCCGAGTCGATAGCACAGTCACCGCCGCCGTAAAGCAGCTCATAGGCCTCGTCGACTGCGGCGCAGAGCTTTTCTGAATGGCGCATCAGCTCGATGCAGGATCTGAGCTCCTCCTCTTCACCGACACGAAGCTGCGCATGTTCCAGCTCCTCTATCCTCGCGCTGAGGCTGTCTGTCAGCCGCTGTTTTTCAAGCTCGTCCATGGAGAGCCTTTCTATCTCGCGCGATGTCTCGCGCCACTTTCGGTAGGCGGCGTCAAACTCCGCCCTCGGCGCACCCAGACGGCCAAAGCCGTCCAGGTAGCCAAGATGCCGGCCCTCGTCGAGAAGCTGCCGGCCGTCATTCTGGCCATGGATATCCAGCAGCAGCGAGCCAAGCTCCCGCAGCTGCGCCGCGGTGACTGCAACACCGTTGACGCGGCAGGCACTCTTGCCGTCGCCGCCTATACGGCGCAGAAGCAGCAGATTTCCATCCTCGGGGTCTATGCCGTTTTCCTCGCACCAGCCCTGCGTGCCCTCGGCGTCAAATACCGCGCTGACCAGCCCTCTGTCCGCACCGCTGCGCACAAACTCGCGGCTGACCCGGCTGCCAAGAACCGCGCCGAGTGAGTCGATGACTATGGATTTTCCCGCACCGGTTTCGCCGGTGAGTATGTTCAGGCCGGGAAAAAACTCTATATCAGTCCGCTCGATGACCGCGATATTCTCAATATGCAGTTCCTGAAGCATAACTCACCAGTCCCTTTAAAGCATCGATTGTATTTCACGGCAGAAAACCTCCGCCGCCCGGTTGTCCCGCATCGCAAGGAAAATGGTATCGTCACCGGCTATCGTACCGACAAGTCCGTCGATCTGCATCGCATCTATGGCTGCTGCCGCCGCGTTCGCCATGCCGGAGAGGGTCTTTACAACGACGATGTTCTGCGCCATGTCAAAATTTATGACGCTCTCACGGAAAACCGTGCGCAGGCGCTCCTCGTTGCCAAAATGCTCGCCGCGAGCAACAGCACTGTAACGGTATGTGCCGTCGGGCGACTGTTCCTTGACCAGGCGAAGCTGCTTTATATCGCGGGAGAGCGTCGCCTGAGTACTGCTGATCCCCTGCTTTTTAAGCTCTTCTATAAGCTGGGACTGCGTTTCGATATCTTTTGAAGCTATTATTTCAAGAATTTTCGCCTGTCTGTCGTTTTTCATTTTCTTTCTCCCAGTTTTTCATAAGCGACGTCGTAAAAATTCTTGTCGCCGACGTGCGCTATAAGAGTCCTGTATCGTGAGCGTTTTATTATCATCTCATCCCCCATGCGCAGAGAGACTGTCTCCCCACCGTCCGCCGCCAGCACGGCGCGCCGGTTTTCCGAAAGTTTAGGAAGCTGCACACGTACAACGCGCTGCGGCGCAAGCACGAAGCTGCGCGAATTGAGCGCATGGGAACAGATGGGTGTTAGGATGATGTTCTGAGCTGTCGGCTCAACCAGCGGGCCGCCGGCCGACATGGAGTAGGCCGTCGAACCGGTGGGCGTTGCCAGAATTACCCCGTCGCCCGAAAACTCTGTCATGAGCTGCCCATCGCTCCACGCCTTCAGGTGTATGGTGTGCGCTATACCCGATACGACGACGTCATTGAGCGCAGAATCGGTGTAGACAGTCTTTCCGCCGCGGATGAGTGCGACGTCCAGCATCATGCGGTATTCGGGCGTGAATTCACCGCGGGCCGCCTTTATCAGCATGTCGAGCTGGTTCGGCTCCAGCTCCGCCATAAAGCCCTTATTGCCGAGGTTCACGCCGATTATAGGTACCTCAGTCCCGACGGCTGCGCGCGCCGTATGCAGGATCGTACCATCGCCGCCGAAGGAGACGATGAGCTTTGCTCTTGCGACGGTCTCCTCCATAGGGCGCACCTCTATCTCCTTTGGTATCCTTCTGTTGCCGTCTGTCTCAAAGACCGAGCTTATCACAACTTCAAAGCCGGCCTCCTCCAGGATACGCTTTGCCTCCAGCGTCGTTTTCAGCTTGACGTCCCTGAAAACATTGGGGCACAGGGCAATAATTTCATCCATTTTCCCGCTCCTTAAACTCCTCGTGCGAGGCCTCCACAACGGCGGAGACATCCAACGCGGCGCTTTCGCCGCCGTCCCTGCAAAGCCAGCCGAGGTATTCTATATTTCCCTCCGGTCCGCGAACAGGCGAGTAATCGAGGCCAAGGACAGAAAAACCGGCCTGCCCGGCAAACCGCAGAAAGTTATCCAACACTTCGATGTGTACTTTTTTGTCCCTTACGACACCTTTTTTGCCAACCTTTTCCTTGCCAGCCTCGAACTGCGGCTTTACAAGGCAGACGGCAATCGCGCCGGCGCGCAGCAGCTCATACACCGGTCGCAGGACCAGACGCAGCGATATAAAGCTAAGGTCCATGACGGCAAGATCGATATCCTCGGGTATCTGTTCATGCGTGAGATAGCGCACGTTCGTGCGCTCCATCGTGACAACACGCGGGTCCTGGCGCAGGCTCCATGCGAGCTGGCCGTATCCGACATCAACGGCATATACCCTTTTTGCTCCGTTTTGGAGCAGGACATCCGTAAAGCCGCCCGTGGATGCGCCGCAGTCTATGCAGGTTAGCCCCCGCGGCTCAATGCCGAACACTTTCAGCGCCTTTTCCAGTTTCAGTCCGCCGCGGCTGACATAGGGCATTACCTCGCCGCGCAGCTCTACTTTGCTCTCCGGCGACACGGACATGCCGGGCTTGTCCGCACGCTGGCCGTCGACGAATACCAGTCCGCTCATTATTGTCGTTTTCGCACGCTCACGGCTGGGCGCAAGGCCCAGGTCGAACACGAGCTGATCAAGCCTTTGTTTTTTCACCGGTTTACCGCTCCCCCACATTCGCAGACGGAAGCATATCCGCCGCGGTATCTGCGATCGACTCGGCGTCCAGGCCGAGCACTGAGTACAGCCTCTCGGTGCCGCCGTGGGTCACAATGCCGTTTCCGAGGTTCAGAAGCCTGGCGCTGTGGAAAAGCACCCCGGCCTTTTCCGCCGCACAGAGCAGCCGCTCGCCAACGCAGCCGGCATTGCAAACGTCCTCGACAACAAGCACATTACCGCACTCTCCGGCCAGGGTCGCGAGTTTCGCTCCGTCCAACGGGTTTATAAGGTTGAGCTTTACAAGCTTTACACTGTACCCGCGATCCTCGAGAAGTTTCGTCGCTTTCAGACACTGGTTTATCATGATCCCGTAGCTTATGATGCAGATCTGTTTTCCCTCTCTGAGCACGACTACGGGGTCCTTGGCCGTCGTCGATCGGTATACTCCCTCGCCGCCGCGGGGATAGCGTATGGCTACAGGTCCTCTGATCTTATCCACAGCCAGATGCAGCATGTCACGCAGTTCCGCAAAAGACGACGGGCAGAATATCGCCATATTCGGCACACTCGTCAGATAGCTGACATCGAACACACCGTTGTGCGTCTCTCCGTCGCGTCCGACTATCCCGGCTCGGGCAACGGCAAGGACGACATGCAGCTTCTGCAGCGCCACGTCGTGGATGAGCATATCGTATGCACGCTGCAGGAAGGTCGAGTATATTGCCGCAACGGGAACAAGGCCCTGCTTTGCCATGCCTGCGGCCATGGTCACGGCATGCCCCTCGGCGATGCCGACGTCGAAAAACCGCTCCGGATATCGCTCGGCAAAGTCGGCAAGGCCGGTTCCAAGCGCCATGGCGGCCGTTATGGCGGTTATTCTCTCGTTATTCTCAGCCATTTTACACAGCTCTTCACCGAACACGGCGGCAAAATCCTCCCCCGTGGCCGGCAGCACCCCTTTTTCGGGGTCAAACGGATTGATTCCGTGGTATATGCCGGGGTTTTCCTCGGCAAGGCCATAGCCCTTGCCCTTGCGCGTTATGACATGTACCAGCACCGGCTCGCCCAATTCGCGGGCCCAGCGCAGCGCGGCCTCGATCTTCAATACATCGTGTCCGTCTATGGGCCCGAGATAATAAAAGCCCAGATCCTCGAACATTCCCGTGTGCAGGATAAGAGCCTTTATTTTTTCCTTTACGCTGTGGGCAAAGCGGTACAGCGGCGTGATTTTGCCCACCGTACGGCGGTAAAACCGCTTAAAATTGAGATAACCGGGGCGCACGCGTGAACGGGACAGCAGCCTCTCGATACCGCCGACATTGCGGCTGATGCTCATGCCGTTGTCGTTGAGTACGACGACCAGCGCCTCACCGCTCTCTCCGGCGTCACTGAGCCCCTCATATGCAAGGCCACCTGTCAGCGCCCCGTCGCCGATGACTGCAGCGACGGCATAGTCCTCGTGCAGGATCGTCCTGGCCCGAGCCATTCCCAGCGCCGCCGAGATAGAGGTCGAGGCGTGCCCGGCGATAAACGCATCGGACTGCGACTCGCAGGGCTTGGGAAATCCGGAGATCCCGTCGAGCGTGCGGAGGGAATAGAACCTGTCCCGCCGGCCTGTCAGAATCTTGTGGACATAGCTCTGATGTCCAACATCGAACACCACGCGGTCACGTGAAACGTCGTACACACGATGCAGCGCAACGGTAAGCTCCACAGCGCCAAGGTTGGAGGCCAGATGCCCTCCGGTTTTTGAAACGTTATCTATCAGAAACTGACGGAGCTCCGCGCAGAGCTCGGAAAGCTGGCCCTCGTCAAGCTCCCGCAGCTGCTCCGGTGTATTAATGTTTTCCAAAATACTCATTTGCATATATCCTCATTGCGGGCTTTTCACTTCCCGCAGTTATTTCCTGCCCAGACACGTTATTTAAGGGCATACATGGATATAATAGCAAATATCGCCTGCTTTTTCAATAGATGCAGGCGATAATCTGCGGGTGAACATACTCTTGCTAGATTCTACGCTTATTTCACCCGATTTATGAGCATATCGACAAGTTCAATAAGTTCTGCTCCATCAGGAAAGGCGTTTTGCACGGTGTCTTTTGCATATTTGCTGAGCCTTTCTACCATGTGCTGACACCGCTGCTGACCATAAAGCGACATATAGGTCGTTTTGCCCTCCCTTGCGTCCGAGCCTATGTTTTTACCCAGCTCGGCCTCGGTCGACAGGACGTCGAGCATATCGTCGCGTATCTGGAACGCGGCGCCGAGCGCGGCGCCGAATATGAGCGCAGACTCGACCTGCTGTGCGGACGCGCCGCCGCAGACGGCGCCCATTGCGCAGGCGGCGCTGATTAGAGAGACTGTCTTTCGGGACTGTATCTCCTGAAGCTGCTGCTCGGTCAGAGGCTTTCCGTCGCCCTCCATATCGAGCTGCTGACCGCCGCAGATGCCGTCAACTCCTGCTGCACCAGCCAGATACTTTGCACAGTCACAGCGAACCTGCGCCGGAAGCGCGCTGCGAAGTATGACGCCGAAGGCCTCCGCCTGAAGTGCGTCGCCGGCAAGCACCGCCGTAAATTCACCATAGACCGTATGATTTGTCGGTTTCCCGCGGCGCAGAGTATCGTTGTCCATACAGGGAAGGTCGTCGTGGATAAGCGAATAGGTATGAAGATATTCGACCGCGAGCGCCGCCGGTATCGCCGTTTCCGCCTTGCCTCCGGCCGCCGCGCAGAACTCCAGCACGAGCACGGGCCTTATACGCTTCCCTCCCGCAAGAAGGCTGTAACGCATGGCCTCTATCAGCCTGTGCTGCGGCATATCCTGCGCGCTGACAAAGCTTTTCTCAAGTTCCCTCTCAAAAAGGGCAAGATAGCTCTCATAGGCCGTCATGGCTCACTCCTCCGCATCGAAGGGAAGCTCCTCCGGCGAGCTGTCGGCTCCTTTGCGCAGCTTAACGACCTTCTGTTCGGCCTCATCAAGCAGCTTTGTACAGGCGGTTATGAGCGCGGTGCCCTCCTCGAACAGGGCAAGTGACTCCGCAAGCGGGGCCTCGCCCTTCTCAAGCTGTGTCACGATCTCACCCAACCTGGCCAGAGACTGTTCAAAATTTGCTTTGTTTTCCATCATTCATCCTCCGTTATCCGGCAACCCACGCTGCCATCCGAAAGGCGCAGGCTGAGCCTGTCGCCTGCCTGCGTCTGTTTCACGCTTCTGAGCAGGCTTCCGTCCCCGAGCGTCGCCACGCAGTAACCGCGTGCGAGCACCTTCAGCGGGCTGAGTGCATCGAGTTTTGCGGCCAGCGCGACATATTCCTCTCGCTTCGCTGAAAACTTTCTATGCGCCGCGGTCGCGAGCTTTTCAGCGGCATAGTCGAGCTCCATCCGTTTCTGCTCGACATAGGCCGCTGGATTGGTTATAACACGGCGGCCGGACAGGTCGCGCAGCCTGTCGGCACACTGCGAAAGCTTCTTATCCAGCGCCCGGTCAAGGCGTGTGCGCGTCGTTTGCAGCGCCGCAGCAAACTCCTGGATATCCGGCACCGACAGCTCCGCCGCGTTCGACGGCGTGGCCGCACGCAGATCCGCGACGTAATCGGCGATGGTGACATCCGGCTCGTGCCCGACGGCAGATATGACGGGCAGCTCGGATTCGTAAATGGCCCTTGCCACACGTTCATCGTTGAACGCCCAAAGATCCTCTATCGAGCCGCCGCCGCGGCCCGTAATGATGAGGTCGGCAACCTTCCAGCGATTGGCATAGCGTATCGCGCCGACTATCTCAGGCGGGGCCTCCACCCCCTGTACGCGCACTGGCAGCACGACCACCTCGCACAGCGGCCAGCGTTTTCCCAGTACGCGGATTATATCACGCACGGCGGCCCCGGCCGACGACGTGATAACGGCGATGCGTCCCGGGTATTTTGGCAAAGGCTTTTTATGCGCCCGGTCAAACAGTCCCTCCGCGTCCAGCTTTGCCTTGAGCTGTTCAAATGCGATCTGCAGGTCCCCGGCGCCCTCGGGGCTGATTGAGCTGCAATAAAGCTGGTATGCCCCATCGCGGGTATATACCCTCACAGAGCCCCGCGCCGTCACACTCATGCCGTTTTCAGGACGGAAGCGCAGCCTCGAGGCGCTGCTGCGGAACATTACGCAGCGCAGCGCGCTGTCCTTATCCTTGAGCGTGAAGTAATGGTGCCCGGAGGGATACATCTTATAATTTGAGAGCTCGCCCCTCACGCAGACGTCTGCAAGAAGCGGGTCGAGCTCAAAAAGGTCCTTTATTCGGTTATTCAGCGCCGTTACTGTCAGTATCTGACTGTCCATTTTCAATCTCCCCCCGAACGAAGCTGCCAAGGATGCCGTTTATGAATGAAACGGTCTCCGGCTCCTCGTAGCCCTTGGCCAGCTCCACCGCCTCGTTGATCGAAGCGGCGTTGGGCACGTCGGGCATATAGAGTATTTCATGCATGCAGCAGCGGAGAACGGCCAGGCTTATGCGGGAAATCCTGCCAAGTTTCCATCCTCGGGAGTACTTTTCGATATATGCGTCAAGCTCCGCGCGCTTTTGGGACACGCCCGTAACAAGCTCGGTTATATACTCCCGCTCCTTATCCCCCGGGTATTCCGAAAAAAGCTCGTCCTCACCCGACAGGGAACCGTAATACTCGCTGTCAAAAAACTGCCCGGCCGAGCCGGCACCGGTCATGGCCTCGCCAAATGAAAGGCGCACCGCGATCTCTCTAGCCGCTGTCCTGGTCATATCTATCTCCCCGCTGACGAAAATCAGTTCTTATCGAATGCGACGCCGGAAATGCGGACGTTGACCTGCGCCTTGAGGCCGGTCATGGACTCGATGGCGGTCGTAACCGCATCCTGCACCTTCTTACCCACGGAGACGATGTTGCAGCCGAAATGCACGAGTATTATGACATCGACTATTATCTTTCCGTCGTCGAAAGCGACCTTGACACCCTTGGAGGGCGATTTCTTGCCGAAAAACTCGGCCAGCTCTCCGCCCACGGAGCCGGCGGTGCCGGCGACGCCGTCGACCTCGGCCAGAGCCGTTCCGACCACGACGGAGATGACATCTTCGGATATATTTATGTTGCCGTGTTCACCCGCGGCAGTTATATAATTCTCAGGCATTACGATTACCTCCCGTGATGTTTTGTACCAAATTGCCGCATACTGCCGCCGGATCAGCACTGTCCGGCACGCCGGGCACCTGGTACTTCGCTGTATTTTACCACATTTGCCCCATTAACACAAGGGGAAAAACGAAGTATCCGTGCGTCTTTCGCGCACGGACACTTCGGACTTCAGTCCATATATTTCTCGTTGTAATACTCTTTGCCGAGCACACAGGACAGGCCGGTGAGCAGCAGGTCCATCCCGTCCGGGCCGACGGACCATTCCGGCGCGTTCATGCGGTCATCCGTCTGGCGCGGCAGGACCATGCTCACGGAGGTGCCGACGCCCTCGCGGCTTTCCAGTAGTATCGTTCCCCCATGCGCCCGGGCAATAC
This sequence comes from uncultured Oscillospiraceae bacterium, assembly GCA_964609305.1. Classification (GTDB taxonomy): domain Bacteria; phylum Bacillota; class Clostridia; order Oscillospirales; family Oscillospiraceae; genus CAKSXP01. Next base: position 65,048 of record CAZSRK010000003.1, on the reverse strand, counting down.
CCTGTGCTGCGGCAAGGCCGATACCCACACCGTCCGCCATCGAGGACACATCGGTCGAAGCGTACCGTGCAAACACGCTTCCGAGCACCTCGGGCGGTATCCCGCCGCAGTTGTCGCTCACGGTTATCACGACGCTGCCGCCGCGCGGACGGAGAGATACGGTCACCTGGCTGTCTTCCCCCATGCGTGATATGCTGTTTGTCAGGACGTTGAGTACCATCTGTGTTATGCGGCTTTCGTCAACATCAGCCAGAAGCGTTTCACCGCCGGTGGATATGTCAAGCCCAATTTTCCCGGCGAAAAAATGGTTTACGCTGTCGACAAGGTTGCCGATCAGCTCCGCCATATCGTACGTATGCCGGCGCAGATACAGGCTTTTTCCGCATTCGAGAACTTTCAGGTTCTCTGCCAGGCGCTGGATGCGGAAGATCTGATGATACAGCACGCTGCTGTAATCGCCGAGATCAAACATTCCAAACTCCGCACGCTCATTTATCCCCGATACCGCAGCGCGCATCGTCATCGCAGCGTCGCTCAGCCGACCTGAAAGATTGGCCAGCGTGCCCGGCATCGGCCGTCCGTCATCATCGGTCCCGGGGTCTCCGTCTGTTCGCAGGCATATGAGCCAGAGCCCGTCGCTGCACGCAGCCGAGACCGAATAGGCCGCGCCGTCTATCTCCACAGTAAAACACATATTCTCGTCAGGAGCCTGCATAAACTCCAGCGGCATCAGCCCGAATGGGTCTCTGTCTCCGAAGATCGCGCGGGCGCGGGGATTCATAAATTCCGTCCTGCCATCTCTGACACCGAACACGGCGTCTCCGGAAACGTCGAATATCGAGCTTAAAGCAAAATGATCTATTGCCATAGCTACCTCCCGTGGTAGGATTTGCATTTTACTTCATATTATCCATTCTAACAGATTCGCCCGCGGCAAACAACAATCTTTATCGAATCTTGTCGAATTTTGCGGTTATCTTTCCCGTAAACGCCCATTCAGCACGGTACATACATATCACATGTTATAACGTCATAATGTACGATAACGACCGTATATTAGTCCGGATTTTGCACGCGAATCCGCTTTCCTGTGCGCTTTATGCACGAAAATGTGCAATATTTAGTTGACGTTTTAAGGGAAAATTCGTGTTTTGGTGTTATATTGCTGTTGTCGTGAGACATAAAACGCGATAAAATCTAACCGATAAAAACGCGCCCTGAATCGGGGCTATAAACTATATGGAGGAAATCACAAAATGAGTATCAGAGTTGGCATCAACGGCTTCGGCCGCATCGGCCGTCTTGCTTTCCGCGCGGGGGTTGAACGCGGTGGATTCGAATTCGTCGCGATAAACGCTCCCGACAAGACGCCGGAGCAGCTTGCATACCTCTTCAAATACGACTCCGTTCACGGCAGATACAACGGTGATGTAATCTATGATGACGACGCTCTTATCATAAACGGGAGCCGGGTGAAGCTTCTCGACAGCAGGGATCCAAAGGACCTCAACTGGGGTGAGCTGGGGGTCGATTACGTCCTGGAGTGCACGGGAAAGTTCCTTGACCGCAAGTCGGCGCAGCCGCATCTGGACAACGGCGCGAAGATGATCATCTTCTCCTGCCCGTCAAAGGACGATACGCCGATGTTCGTCTATGGCGTCAATCAGAACAGTTATTCGCCCGACATGGACGTGATATCCAACGCCTCATGCACCACCAACTGTCTGGCTCCGCTGGCGAAGATCATAAACGACAAGTACGGAATTGAAGAAGGGCTTATGACCACGGTACACGCTGTCACGGCGTCCGAGGCCGCCGTCGATGGTTTTAACAAGAAAAACTGGCGCCTCGGCAGGACGGCCTTTGACAATATCATCCCGACTACCACGGGTGCCGCCAGGGCCGTGGGAAAGGTGATACCAGAGCTGGCGGGAAAACTGACCGGTACGTCACTGCGAGTGCCTGTTCCGGACGTATCCGTAGTCGACCTCACCGCCAGGCTGAGCACACCGGCCAGCTATGAGGATATCTGCCAGACGATGAAAGAGGCCTCCGAGAACGAGTTCAAGGGCATAGTGGGTTATGTCAATGAGAACGTCGTGTCCACCGACTTCAAGACCGACGAGCGCACCTGTATTTTCGACGCGAAAGCCGGGGTCGCATTGTCGGATACTTTCGTAAAGCTGATCGCGTGGTATGACAATGAATGGGCATATTCAAACAAACTGCTAGATATGCTCAGGCATGTGCACCTGACCCGTACCGGCGAAGAGACATAATAATTCATATATAACAGTTCAGCCGGGCCGCTTATTGCGGCCCGGCTGTTTTTTCTTATTCTTTTTTTGCACGTCAATCAAGCGCATGCTGGCCGGTGTAGAGCATATAGTACCTTCCGCCGAGCGCGAGCAGCTCCTCATGACTGCCCTTTTCGATTATCTCGCCGTGCTCTATGACCGCTATGGCTTTCGCATTGCGTACCGTTGACAGCCTGTGGGCAATGACGAAAACCGTCTTGTTCTCCATGAGCATATCAAGGCCCTTTTCAATGAGCTTTTCCGTTCTCGTATCGATAGAGCTCGTGGCCTCGTCAAGCACCATGACCGGGTGCTTTGCAACAGCGGTCCTCGCGATTGCGAGAAGCTGTCGCTGACCCTGGCTCAGATTGCCGCCGTTTCCGGTTATCCATGTGTTGTATCCGTCAGGCAGGCGGGAAATAAAGCCGTGCGCGTTAGCGCTCTTGGCAGCCTCTATACACTCCTCGTCGGTCGCGTCGAGCTTGCCGTAACGTATGTTATCCATTATCGTTCCCGTAAACAGATTCGTATCCTGGAGCACGACTCCCAGGCTGCGGCGCAGTCCTGCCTTGTGTATCTCGGTTATGTCAATCCCGTCAAAGGTTATCGAACCGCTGTCTATTTCATAAAATCGATTTATGAGGTTCGTTATTGTCGTCTTGCCGGCGCCGGTGCTGCCGACAAAGGCGATCTTCTGCCCGGGCTTTGCATACACCGATATCCCCTTGAGCACCGGCTTTCCTGGCACATAGCTGAAATGCACGTCGTTCAGGCGCACGTCACCCCTGACCTCGCGGTATTCGGCCCCGCCGTCCTGCGTAGGTATCTTCCAGGCCCAGGTGCCGGTGCGCCGGCCGTCGTCGGTCTCAGTCAGCTCGCCGTCCTCTCCGAACACGGCCGTCACAAGCGTTACCCTGCCTTCGTCGGTCTCCGGGTCGGCATCTATTATCGCGAACACGCGCTCCGCGCCGGCGACAGCGCTCATAAGGTTCACTATCTGGTTCGAGATCATATTCAGCGGCATCGAGATCTGACGCGTGTAGTTGAGGAATACGCCCAGGGATCCTATCGTGAACGTGTTTGTCATGACCATTGCGCCGCCGATGGCTGCGGTCACGGCATAACACAGGTTCATGAGCGCGGCGAGGATAGGCATTGACATCATACCCAGGAAGTTTGCCATTATCGCATTCTCACGGTATTGCGCGTCGAGCTGGTCAAACTCCTCGATTGCACGCTGCTCATAGTTGAAAGCCTTGACGACCTTCAGGCCTTCGGTCATCTCCTCGATATAGCCATTCATGCGGCCAAGCGCAGCCTGCTGCTTTTTGAACATGATCTTGCTGAATGAGCCGAGCTTGCTCACGACAAGCATCGAGATCGCAACTGTCACAAAGGTGACGATGCACAGCTTCCAGCTTATCACGACCATCAGGATGACTGTGCCCAAAAACGTGATGATACCGCTGAGCACCTGGGTCATGCCCTGTTCCAAGGCCATCTGGACGTTATCCGCATCATTTGTAAAGCGGCTCATAAGCTCGCCATGGGTATGCTCGTCATAAAATGTTATCGGCAGGTCCTGTAGCTTTGAAAACAGATCCCGGCGCATCTGCCCGACGGCGCGCTGTCCAAGGTTGACCAGAGAACGGCTCTGGATATAAGTCGCGGCGGCGGAGACGAAATAGATGCCGAGAAGCTTGAGAAGCTGGATGCCCAGCGCCGAGTAGTCCTTCACTTCCGCCGTTATCTGCGGAATGATGAAATCATCTATTATCGGTTTCATCAGATAGGATGCGTCCAGGGACAATATCGCGGCCAGGGCCATCAGCAGCAGTATGCCAGCAAACAGGAGCTTGTTTTTCACTGCATAGCCGAGTATGCGTAAAAGCGTGCCCTTGACGTCCTTGGGCCTGCGGTAGTCGCGGCCAGAGCCGGGCCCGCCGCCCCTGAAGTTTTTATAGAGCTCGTCGACGCTTTCGTCGAGATTGTCCTCCATATTATGGGAAATACGCTTGAGACACTTGAAGATATTGTCCTTTTCGACGGTCCTTTCGGGTTCCTTAAACATTGCCGAGCACCCCCTCCTGCTGTGAACTGTATATCTCCTGATAGATCGGGCTGGTATTCATGAGCTCCTCGTGCGTGCCGATGGATTCAATATCGCCTTCATCGAGGACGATTATTTTGTCCGCGGAGACCACGGAGCTTATCCGCTGTGCGATTATGAACACGGTGCATACGCCGAGCTCGGAATCGAATGAGGCTCGTATGCGCGACTCTGTGTCGGAGTCGACGGCGCTCGTCGAGTCGTCCATTATCAGTATCGACGGATGTTTTATTATTGCGCGGGCAATGCACAGGCGCTGTTTTTGCCCGCCGGAGACGTTGACGCCGCCCTGGAGTATATCGGTGTCCAGACCATTGGGCATTGCGCTGACAAAATCCTCGGCCTGGGCACAGCGCAGCGCGGCCCAGATCTCCTCGTCCGTCGCGTCCTGCTTGCCCCAGCGAATATTCTCGCGTATTGAGCCGGAAAACAGCAGATTTTTCTGGAGCACCATGCCTATATGGTCGCGCAGGTTTTCAATGTCGTAATCGCGTACATCCACACCGTCGACAAGCACCTGCCCCTCTTCCACATCATAAAACCTGGCTATCAGGTTGACAAGCGAAGATTTGCCGCTTCCGGTTCCGCCAATAACTGCGACCGTCTGACCGGGTTCAACACTGAAGTTTATGTCATGAAGCACCTTCTCCCCGGAGCCTGCGGAGTATTTGAAGCTTACCCCGCGGAATTCGACCGAGCCAAGACGATGCTCCCTGTCCACGGAAACGGCATTGTCGGCTTCCCGGATATCGGGAACTGCGTCGAGCACTTCCTGTATACGTGTGGCGCAGGCCTGCGAGCGGGTGTACTGCATCATAACCATTGAGAACATCATAATGCTGCCCATAATCTGGGACATGTAGGTTATGATGGCCAGCAGCTCGCCCTCGAGCAGAGTCCCGTTTCCGACCATCCTGCCGCCGAACCAGTAGATGGCCACGGCCACAAGGTTAATTATTATCGTCGTTATGGGGTTCATCAGAATGATCTTTGAAACAGCGTTTATATTGGCTTTTATGAGCCTGTCGTTTGCCGCGGCAAACTTTTTACGCTCGTAATCGCCGCGCACGAAGGATTTAACGACACGGATCGCGATAAGGTTCTCCTGTATGGTGGAGTTGAGATCGTCGAGCTTCTCCTGAACTATCATGAACATGTGGTGCACGATGTGCTGAAGCACCGCTATGAACCCGAGCAGAATAGGGATCGCGACAAGGTAGATTATGGCAAGCTTCCAACTGTAACAGAATACGATGACCAGAGCGACAATGAGCTGGCACGGCGCCTGAAAAAGTACGCGAAGGCCCATCTGCGTCGCCATCTGAAGGGCGCGCACATCCGATGTGGTCCTCGTTATCAGAGACGCGGCGGAAAACTTGTCGACATCCGCAAACGAGAACTTCTGCATGTGATGGAACATCCTGACCCTAAGGTTCGAGCCGATGCCGTTGGACGCGTGCGCCGCATAATACGCGCTTGAAAAGCTGCACACGGCGGAGATTATCGTCAGCACGATCATGAGTATCCCACAGTAAAGAATGTATCCGGTGTCGGAATTTTTCACGCCCACGTCAACTATATTTGACATGATGGACGGAAGGATCAGACTGATTATGGTTTCTATCAGAATGAGTGTCGGGGTCAGGATCGCGGATTTTGCGTACCCCTTCATGTTTTTCACTATCAGTTTGATCAATTTGTGACCTCCTCCTGCGCCTGAGTCTCTCTTTCAGTCAGTCTTTTCAGATTTTCTGTCATGCGAATAAAGAACGATGAGATAAGTGCTATCTCCTCGCTCGAAAAGCCGTAATACATCCCTTCGTCCACCTTATCGATGGCGTTGCGGCAGTTTTTTGCCATCTCCCGGCCCTTTGGCGTTATCTTGATCCGGTTTTTGCGCATATCCTCCTCATCCGCGAATTTGCGGATGCAGCCGTTCCTCTCAAGCGACTTGAGCGACACCGTGATCGTTGTCGGCGAGAGATTGAGCTCGTCTGCAAGGTCGCGCTGAGTTGGATTGACGCCGTGACTGCATTTATCTTCAAGAACAAACAGCAGCAGCGGCTGTCCGATATTCAGCCCTCTCTCCGCAAAGACCACAGCCGTCGCACGTTCGTGCATACGCTTTAAATCACGGTAAAGCCATTTCGGCTCCTTGGGACCGCGATGACCGCCTCGCATTCCGTTTACTCCTCCTTTGTAAAGACCGTCACTAAAAGTTTGCACTAAAAAAATTTGCATGCAAATAAACATTGCTGTAATAATACTCCATATGTAAGGCTTTGTCAACAGATTTTTTGCCGGCCGATGGCAAATCGGGCCGGCTTTTGCATGGCATAATCCATGTCCTGCCGCCGTATGATTCACTAGGCCATATTTCCGCCGCACTGCGCCGGCAGAAGAAAGGGGGCTGTAACAGCTTGGTACAAAACGGATATATGGATGCGGTAAAGGTCCTTCCGGACGAGCTGCGCACACGCGCCACGGCGATGGAGGGATCCTGGTCTCCGGGAGCCGAGGAGTTTCGACTTCGCGCGGGCTGCTCCGCTACCGTCCTGCTGCCGGATGGTGAAAAGGCTATCCTGCCCGGCCGGACGGTCACGGTCTCTGACCTGCACACCGTGCTCGAGCGCGCGACGGGAGCCTCGCTGCACTCGGCATATGAGAG
>CAZSRK010000003.1:0-57873 GCA_964609305.1 uncultured Oscillospiraceae bacterium | reverse complement strand
TGCACACCGTGCTCGAGCGCGCGACGGGAGCCTCGCTGCACTCGGCATATGAGAGTCTGCGGCACGGTTGTGTGCCAGGATGGCGCCGTGAATACGCTGCGTGACTTTTCCTCCGTCTCCGTGCGGATACCCCGCCAGTGCTTCGGCGCGGCGGACAGCGTTTTTGACAGGCTGCCGCAGGACCCCTTCGCCTCGGTGCTGCTTGTCTCCCCGCCGGGAGGTGGAAAGACCACCCTTTTGCGTGAACTTGTCCGCAGGCTTTCGGACGGCGGCAGGCGCGTATGCCTGGCCGATGAGCGCGGCGAAGTCGCCGCAGTATGCCAGGGAGTGCCCCGCTTCGACGTCGGTCGGTGTACCGATGTGCTGACCGGCGGTGTCAAGGCGTTAAGCGCAGTCATGCTCATACGGGCGATGTCGCCGGAAATACTCGCTCTCGACGAGATAACGGCGCCGGAGGATATCGAAGCCTGTTCGATGGCTGCAAACTGCGGCGTCTCCATCATCGCTTCGGCGCACGGCGCTTCGCTGTCCGATCTCGGCGCGCGGCCGCTATACCGCCGCCTGCTCGAGCGCGGTATCTTCTCCCATGCCGTCATCATCGAAAAGCGCGGGCGAGAACATCTGTACAATGTGGAGCGGCTGACATGAGGGGACTGTGCGCGGTCGTTATCATAGTCTGCTCCGCCCTGATAGGCTTCGGAAAGGCGATCTCCCTTAAAAACCGGGCGCGGCAGCTCGGGGACATTGTCACGGGGCTTGAGCTGATGAAAAGCGAGATCGGACAGCGATGCACTCCCATGACAGAGATTGCACAGGCCTTATCCTCCGGCGCACGCGGCATCTTTGCTGAGCTTCTGGCAAACCTGAACGCGCTGATGCCGCTTATGGACAGTATGGGCTTTACCGGGATATGGGACAAATCGGTCTCCGTCCTGCCGCTGAAGGACGACGAGCGCGCCACCCTTGGCCGCCTGGGCTCCTGTCTCGGCCGGTACGATGCTCAGGCCCAGTGTCATGAGATCGATGCCTGTATAAACCGCTTCGAGGCTTTCGAGCGCCGGGCCGAGGCCGACTACCGCAAAAACAGCCGGATGTACGCCGGCCTCGGACTCACACTCGGATTCATCATCGCGGTACTCGCAATATAAATCATATCTGCATAAGAGAGTTTTTATTTGATATTATCTGTTTAATCGGAGAAAAAGCATGGAAGTTGATCTCGTTTTCAAGGTTGCGGCGATAGGCATACTCGTCGCCGTACTTAACATACTGCTCTCCCGCTCCGGCAGAGATGAGCAGGCGCTTATGGTCACGCTCGCGGGACTCGTGTGCGTGCTGGTGATCGTCGTGCAGGAGATAAGCGATCTGTTCTCGCTTATCAAGTCGCTTTTCGGGCTATGAGCTATGGAGATACTCTCTCGCGCGGCTGCCATCGCCGCAGCCGGCTGCGTGCTGGCACTGGTCATAAAAAAAAGCAATCCCGAATTTTCGATGCTCCTTTCCGTTGTAGTCGCCACTGCGGTGACCGCCATGGCAGCCGGACTGCTTTCGGACGTCATGGAGCTTATAGAGCTTGCACGCGACACCTCGGGGCTCAACAGCGCGATAGTATCGCCCGTCATAAAATGCATCGGTCTCGGCTGTGTGACACGCCTGGGCTCGGACCTGTGCAGGGATGCGGGGCAATCCGCCGCGGCCTCTGCGCTGGAGCTGGTCGGCTGTGCCGCCGCGCTTTGCACCGCACTGCCGCTTTTCCGCTCGCTTATCTCCATGATAGGGCGCATCGCCTGATCCTCCTGATACTGCTGTTTGCGCTTGTTATGTCCGCGCCGGCGCTGGCCTTTGAGCAGGACAAGCTCGACGCCTTCGATATCGGCGATGTGGAAGCTGAGGCCCCGCCTCAGGTCGGCGAGATACTCGGCGATGTATCGGTCTCAGACGCGCTGGAGCCCGAGGGGCTCCTCTCCCGAATATGGAGCGCGCTGACCGACAGCTTTCTTGAGCATGTGAAGAGCGCGCTGCACAGCGCGGTCGTCATCGTGACGGTAGTTTTGCTGTGCGCAATGGCAGGGGCGATGTATCAGGGTTCCGTTCCGGATCTGGTCCCGCTCGGCGGTACCCTGACGATATCCGCCGTGGCCGTTGGGGACATGAGTTCCCTCTTTGGCCTGGGGTCTGAGATGCTGGCATCGCTTCTGGACTTTTCGCGCGTACTGCTGCCAAGCCTTGCGGCGACCGCGGCCGCCTCCGGTGAGATAACCGCAGCGACCGCAAAATACGCCGCCGTCACTCTGTTTATGGACATTCTCCTGAGCGTCGCGCAAAACGTTATAACGCCGCTTATATACGCCTATGTCGCGCTTATCATTGCAAATTCCGCCCTGGGAAACGGAGCGCTTTCCGGTGCAACGTCGCTGCTTAAATGGCTTTGCGTCACCTCGATGACGGCGCTCGTCATCGCCTTTGCGGCCTATCTTAGCATCACGGGCGTCATATCCGGCTCGGCGGACGCCGTGGCAACGCGCGTGGCCAAGACCACGATGTCGACTCTTCTTCCCGTCGTGAGCAGCATAATCGCCGACGCGGCAAGCACTGTCGTCGTCGGGGCCTCACTGCTCAGAAACGCGGTGGGTATATTCGGTATGATCTGCGTCATCTGCGTGTGCATGACCCCGTTTGTACGCCTCGGCGTACAGTATCTTCTGTACAAGGCCGCCGCCGGTATTTCCTGCGCCTTTGCCGACGGGCGTCTCTCCGGACTGATAAGCGGCATCGGTACCGCTTTCGGCATGATGCTCTCCCTTGTCGGGGCGGGCGCACTTATGATATTTTTCTCACTCATCTCGTTCATGAAGGCGGTGAGCGGGGTATGAGCGCGGCAATTACGGAATGGATACGCACCGTGGTCGGCGCCTCGCTTCTTTGCTGCTGCGCGATGTATCTGTGTCCGAAAGGCCGGGTCCGGGATGCACTGCGCATCGTCTGCGGGGTAGTGATGGCGCTGGCTCTTATCAGCCCCATCATGGAGTTTGACTTTCGCTCATACAGCGAGGGTCTGGCATCCTACCGCGCCCGCGCCGGGGAGATAGACGATATGGCAAACGAGGCCTATGACAGCTTGACAAGAACGGTAATAGAACAGGAATACGCGGCATATATATCTGACAAAGCCGCCGAACAGGGGCTTGCGCTGCGCAGCGTCACGGTTGGCGTTGAATGGGGCGGCGACGGCGTCTGGTATCCCCTCGAGGCGTACATAAGCGGCTCGGCACAGGCGCAGGAGGCCCTCACCCCCATCATTGAGGCGGATCTCGGCATACCTCAGGAAAGGCAGTACTGGAGCAATGATGAAGCTTGATTTTTCCAAAATCACCAAAAGCAAATACCTGATCCCCGTGATTTTGGCCGCGCTGGCCCTGCTTCTTCTGCTTCCGGGCGGGTCTGACTCCGACGAAGATACGACGGTGTCAAGCACGTCGGTTTCGGAATTCGACATCGAGAGTGAGCAGGCCAGGCTCGAGCAGACGCTGGTGCTTATAAACGGCGCGGGTGAGGTCCGCGTGCTGCTGTCGGTTGCATCGACAGGCGAGCGCGTACTGGCCGAAAACGGGGATGAGCTTGCGATAATATCATCTGGAAGCGGACGCGAAGAGGCTGTTGAGCTGTACTCGCGGCACGCGGAATATTTGGGCGCCGTCGTCGTATGCGAAGGCGCTGAGAAAGCGGAGGTGAGGCTGGCTCTTACTAAAGCTGTTGCGTCGTTCACAGGACTTGGCAGCGACAAAATAACGATACTGGACATGAAGTAATATTAAGGAGGATAGCAATGAAAAACCTTAAAAGAAACATCGTCATCATAACCGTGCTGCTGTTTGTTTGCGCTGCCGTTTATCTGAACTGGTCGTACAACAAGGCATGGGGCGAAGCCGATGAAGCAATGGTTGCCGCCGAGGATGCCGCCATGGCCGCTGCCGACGCGGAATATGCAGCGTCCCTCGAGGATGAGCTGGCAGCACAGACGACCCAGACGACGGAGGACGAGAGCGTTTCGGATTACTTCGCGCAGGCTCGCCTGACCCGCCAGCAGTCGCGCGATGAAGCGCTGAGCCTGCTGGAGACCGCGGCGGCCGCCGAAACCGCCTCGCAGGAGGTCATCGATTCGGCAATGAACAAGATATCAGTCATGGCGACCTGGTCGATGCAGGAGAGCCAGATCGAGAACCTGCTCATTGCAAAGGACTTCACCGACTGCGTCGTATTCATATCCGAAGACGGCGTGACCGTTGCCGTGCCTGCCCCGGCCGAGGGCCTGAGCGAGGCGGACGTTGCACGCATAACGGAGACCATCACCAGCGAGACCGATTATGTCGCATCTCAGCTTCAGGTAATAGAGATCAAAGACTCATAACTTTGCATAAAAATGCGCCGGCCCATTCTGGGCCGGCGCTGTTTTGCTGTTTATACCATATAATTTATGTTTTACCGTTCCTCTTTTATCCCATACAGACGCATGCCGTTTTCACGTGTGATGTCCGCCGCAAGCTGCGGCCGGATGCCCTTTACCTGCGCAACCTTTTCAAGGACCAGTGGAAGATAACGCGAATCGCAGCGTTTTCCCCGGTAAGGAACGGGGGCCAGGTACGGCGAGTCCGTTTCGACCAGGATGCGGTCGTTCGGGCACACTTCCAGCGTTTCAATGGCTCGACGCGCGTTTTTGAACGTAATTACCCCTGTGAAGCCAAGATACCAGCCGCGCTTTATTACCTCCTTTGCCATCTCCGCGCTGCCGGAGTAGCAGTGCAGCACGCCCCTGACCTTTGGGAACGAGGCGATCATCTCCATCATATCCGCGTGTGCGTCACGGTCGTGCACAGATACCGGCAGGTCCAGCGCCTGCGCCAGCTCCATCTGGCGAGCCATGACCTGCTTTTGCAGCTGCGGCGGAGCGACATCATCATAGTGATAATCAAGGCCAATCTCACCGATTGCGACAACTCTGTCGTTCTTCGCCCAGCCCAATATCAGCTCATCACTGCCGGGAGCAAAATCCCCGGCGTTCTCGGGGTGCCAGCCAACTCCGGCGTAAATATGCTCATAACGTCCGGCAAGGGCAATGGCCGCCTCGGAACTTTCGCGGTCACAGCCGGGGTTCATGACATATCTCACCCCCGAATCGGCGAGCGCGGGGATGACCTGATCCCGGTCCGCGTCAAAAGCGGCGTCATCATAGTGCGCGTGTGTATCAAAAATACCGTTAATCACCCTGTTCCTCCTGTGCCTGGCGCATGAATTCCTCTATCATCTCCTGTGTGACAACATCGGAATCCGTGCTGTTTACTGCGTCATTACTGCTCCTGCCGTCCATGGAGAGCACCGTTATTATGACCGCAGCCGCTATCACTGCCGCAGCCGCTATTATCGCAATCAGAATCTTTTTGGTTTTCCTATTCATCAAGGCAATTCGTCCCTTCATTGTTGTAGCTGCACACCATGCCCCACAATATCCACATAAGGGGCGCGGTTATACACAGCCCGAGCCCGAAAAACGCCTGGCTCCAATAGCATATAAGCCCGAGGCCAAGCGCCGTGACGAGCTGCCCGGCGCGGCCGGTAACGAGCCTTTTGAGAGTAAGGCCCATACAGGCGAGATAGGCCGCCAGGCTGAGAGCCCCCGTGTTCACGAGAAGGCCGAGGTACTCGTTGTGCGCGTTGTCCACATATACTGAGAGCGTCTTTCCCGTCTCGGGCACATACCGCGAAAAATGCATATCCAGACGCAGGGCCAGGGTATCCGGACCTCCGCCCAAAAGCGGTCTCTCAGGAAACAGCGCGAGCACGTTTTTCCATATGGCGATCCGGCTGGAACCGAAAGAGTCATCGATATGCCCGTGCAGCAAGCTCGAAAGCTCATACAAAGTGCCGCTTTGCCACGGCCAGAAATAGACCACAGCAAGGCCTGCGGCAATCAAAATCGCCTCAACAGCAACAAAGAGCCGTCGAAAACCCTGCCTGCCCAGCCGCGGCGCGTCAAGCCTTTTTAAAAGTATGCAAACGACCATCGCCGCCGGCGAGACCAGGAGCACAGGCAGAAGGCGCAGCCAGTCAAAGTAAAAGCTGCAGCTTCCGTCCTCATACCGGCAGCCGAAAGAACCACCGATATACACGGCAAGAGCCAACACCGACAGCAGCGACAGCGCGCGGTACAGCCGCTGTCTTGTGGTCACCATGGCCGGGATGGCCAAAAGCGTGCACACGCACAGGGCCAACGCCCCGCCGGACACCCCGGAAGCCGTCAGCACCAGCACAGCAAGAAACGCCGGGAGCACGAACACAGGCGTCTTTGCCCTCTCTCCAGCAACAAACAGACAGCAGAAAAGCGGAATACACAGGCACAGGAACGCGCTAAGCAGATTGGTGTTTCCTATCGTACCGAGAAATTCCCCGGAATAGAGCGTGCCGTGGTCATAATACGACATGCCGGAGGGGAAAAGACCCAGAAAGTCCATATTCAAAAGCTGAAACACCGCGATCACGCAGCATATCGTGCAGGACACCGCGAGCGCCGCGGCATGCGCCAGGGACGGCCTTGCAAACCTCGCACAGCCGAGGAATATCCCGCCGTACAAAAGTATCGAGGCAAGCCCGTCATACCTCCCCGCACCGATAAAAACGCTGTCCCGGTAAGGGCTGAAGATCGCGGACAGACTGCATATCACCATGAACATGATGATGACGGCGGATGGCGTATGAGGATATATGAGTATATTTTTTCGCTTTATCAGCGAATATATGCCGCATCCGGCAAGAAGCAAAAGCCAGGAACAGGTCGCACAGACGAAAAACAGGTATTTGGAGAGTGTAAGCTGCGCATAGCCGCGTACACCAGTAAAGAGAGGGAAAACAAGCAGCATGACGAATATATACACGTCCGTCAGCCGTACGCAGAATCCCCGTTTTCCCCTTTCCATGGCTTTCCTCCCGTCGAGATCCGGATGAATTATAACAGTGACGGCCAAATCAGTAAAGACCGTCTTCCACGCCAGTACGGCGGCAGAACGCCGCAGCACTCCAACGGCGCCTGTGCGCCGGACAGTCAGTCAGAGTCCGGCAAAAGCTCTGTGAGCATAAGTTCACAGTAAAACAGGCGCTCACTGCCCGGCTCGACGCGTCCGGCCCAGGTCAGCGGCTCGTTCCCGTCGACCGTGACCACGGCGCTTAGCTCCGGCCTGCCATTTATTATAACGCCCTGCACGCTTGAAAGCTGTAGCACGACGTTCTGCCAGCTTCTTTCGCTTCTCCCCTCCGGCTCCGGAAAGCTCAGACAGAAGCGACCGAAGCCACCCAGCCCGGCAGTGATAACGCCGGTGTCAATATTTTCACGGCGGCAAAGCTCTGCCACGGCCCGGTCGATGTCCTCGCCGAGATCAAACGCCAGGTCATAGCAGCGCCCAATGCGGTATTGCGTCGTTTTCATACGCAGCCTCCCCTCAGTCCAGGAGCTCAGCCGCGAGCAGGCGGAACGGACCGGAGCAGACGCAGCCCTCATGCAGATGAACGGTCCAGGATTCCTCCTGATTCCCCAGCACGCCGTGAAGGTGCGGTTTCCCGTTCTCGATAAAGCCCGTGACGCCGCACAGATGGCGCGGCGAGCCCTCCCACGACAGAGGGCAGTCGTGGTATTGTCCGTTTTCGTCCTTTACCGCAAAGTGCGAGCTGCAGCTATCGACCGTGCCGGCGCCCGCCTGGAACACGGCGCGCTTCATACCCTTTTCGGCGATAAGCCGCTCCACGGATTTGAGGATATCCTCCCCCCGTTCAAGCTCCAGAACGAATATGCGCCCAAACCTTACCGGTTGAAAATCAGCCATGCCTGTCTCCCCTTTCACATGCTGCAATTATATCATATATATCCCGACCCTGGCCCTGCTCGGAGTTGTGAGTCAACGTTATCCTCCGTCCGGAGCCGCACCGGAATTTGGGATTAAATTATACCAGAAATGCGTCAATAAGTAAAGAAACAGCATTTCAAAGCGGTATTATGTATACGCAGTGTAAAAATTGCAACAATTTGTGCGACGTTGCAAATTCTATGACATTACAAAACCAATATGCCCTTGACTGACAAAATCAAAGGCCTTATTATTTTATTCACAAACATTCCCCCAAAAATATATACCTTTTTGTATATATTAGTTCGCATTGTGTCGAATTTGAACTGTGTCTGCACTTTTCCGCAACGCAATACGAAGCCGGCCAATGCGCAAATCCTATGAAAGGCGGTGGGTAAATGAGCGGCAGCAAAACGCCTGTTATCGAGCTGCGCGGCATCTCCAAAAACTTTCCCGGCGTCAAAGCGCTCAGCGGCGTGGATTTTGACATCTACCCCGGTGAACTGCACGCGCTGTGCGGAGAAAACGGCGCGGGGAAATCCACTCTCATCAAGGTTATGACAGGCGCGCATGCCCCGGACGAGGGACAGATCTTTGTAAACGGCGAGGCGGTATCCTTCTCCAACCCGCAGCAGGCCCTTGCAAAAGGCATCGCCTGCATCTATCAGGAGCTTTCGATAGTTCCTCAGATGGACGTTGCAAACAATCTCTTTCTCGGCAACGTGTTTACAAAGGGAAAGTCAGGCTTTCTGGACAAAAAGCGTCTGTACCATGACTCGGCAGAGATACTCAGTCAGTATGTCAAGCTGGATGTCGACCCGCATGAGATAGCCGGAAGGCTGTCCGTTGCCCAGCAGCAGATGGTCGAGATCGGCCGTGCACTTACCAGAAACGCAAAGGTCATCATCATGGATGAGCCAACTTCCTCCCTTTCTGATAAGGAGAGCGAAACGCTTTTCGATCTGATCCGCATGCTCAAGGCCGACGGCATCGCCATTATCTACATAAGCCACAAACTCGATGAGGTCATGCGGCTTTCCGACCGTATAACCATCCTGCGTGACGGTCAGAAAATAACCACCGTGAACACTGCGGACACTACCACGGAACAGCTCATAACCAATATGCTCGGCCGTGAGCTGAGCAATATGTATAACAAACAGCCGGCGGAAATCGGGCAGACCGTTCTCGAGGTCCATAACCTGACCCGCCACGGCGTGTTTGAGGATATCTCCTTCTCCGTCAAAAGCGGGGAGATACTCGGCTTTTTCGGGCTGGTCGGCGCCGGGCGAACAGAGATCATGCGCGCCATTTTCGGCATCGACCCCTATGACAGCGGCGAGATCCTGTTAGACGGGGAAAAGCTGCGCGGGAAGAGCCCGGTACAGGCCATACGCCGCGGCATTGGTTTTGCGACAGAGGACAGAAAGGGCGAGGGCCTGGCGCTGCGGCTGTCCATCCTTGCCAACATGACCATCGTAAAGCTGCCGCAGCTGTCAAAGCTTGGCGTCATCAGCCGGAAAAAACAGCGCGCGACGGCCGACGAATATGTCGAATCCATCAGTATAAAGACACCCTCCGTATCACAGCTTGTCGGTAATCTCTCCGGCGGCAACCAGCAGAAGGTGGTCGTCGCCAGATGGCTGATGATGCAGCCTAAGGTCCTGATCCTTGACGAGCCTACGCGCGGTATCGACGTCGGCTCCAAGAGCGAGATCTACAGCCTTATCATCCGGCTGGCTCAGCAGGGAGTCGCAGTTATCATCGTCTCCTCCGAGATAGAGGAGATACTCGGCGTCTGCGACACCGTCCATGTTATACACGAGGGCAAACTCGTAGATACGCTCGACGCCGCCACCTCGTCCACACAGGACGTACTTTCTTCCGCATTTGGAGGTGTCACTTCATGACTGAGAAAAACGGCCGCGCCAGCAGGATCTGGCACGCCATAAAGAACACTGACGGCATCCTGATCTTCCTTATTCTTATCGTCTACTGCGTGCTCGTGTCGGTGTTTGGCCCCATGCTCAACTCCAACGCCGCGAGCACCGGCGTGTTCCTGACCTGGGACAACATCGTCATGACTCTTCGGCAGAACTCTGCCTTCGGAATCATCGCCTGTGCGATGACTATGGTCATCATAACCGGCAACATCGACCTGTCCGTCGGCTCGATATATACGCTGTGCGCCTGTATCTGTGCAAGGAACCTGCAAAACGGTTTCGCCGCTGCGGTGCTTTTGCCCCTGATTGTCGGCGCGCTGTGCGGTCTTGTAAACGGCCTGCTCATCAGCAAGCTCAAGCTAAACTCCTTTATAACCACAATCGCAACCATGTCGGTGATCTCCTCGCTGTCAATACTGTACACGCAAAGCGGCATCCTCACGCCGACCAACAGCTCTCCCGCCGTCGTCGACGCCTTTGAGTTCATTGGCCAGGGCAGGCTCTTCGGGCTCTTTCCCATGCCTATTCTTATCTTCTTCCTCGTCGCGATAATATGCGGCTTTGTCCTCAGGCGCACGGTTTTCGGCGCGCGGCTGTATTATCTCGGTGCAAACCCGCTCAGCGCCCGTTTCTCCGGCATCCGCACCGGCAGCACCCTCACCGGGGCCTATGTCATCTCCGGCCTGTGCTGCGGCCTTGCCGCACTGGTCACGGTGTCCAGGAACATGTCCGCACAGGCGCAGATGGGCAACGGCATACAGATGGATATCATCCTGGCCGTCGTCCTCGGAGGCACCACCATCATGGGCGGCAAGGGTTCCATCATCGGCTCGGTCATCGGTATACTGTTTATAGGCTTCCTCGGTAACGGTTTTACCTTCTTCGGTATCGACAATTCCTATACTCAGAACATCATATCCGGTATCATACTCATGATCGCGCTCTGCGCGGATATCCTCAACGAAAGGGGGGTCAAGCTGTGGAAAAGAAAACAGGCAAAATAGCGACCATGTTCGCAAGCAAAACCGCCGTTAAGCGCACGCTGCTGGACAACACCTCTATTATCATCCTGCTCCTGCTGCTGTGTTTCTGTGTTTTCGGAGTCACGGGCTTTGCCACCGGCTCCACCCTGACACAGCTCATACTCGAGATAAGCATCTACGGCCTTATTGCCGTGGGCCTGTCACTGGTCATGATGACCGGCGCCATCGATCTCTCCGTCGGCTACCTGATGGCGACATGCGCGGTCGTCATAGTAACAGTATACAACGCCGGCTTCGGCCTGGCGCTGTCCATCCTCGCCGGGCTGGGAGTCGGCATCGCCCTCGGCTGTGTCAACGGCTTCTTTGTGACCGTCATAGGCATAAACCCTCTCATAGCGACCATAGCGCTGTGCTATATCTATAACGGCATCGTGCTGCGCTCGACCAACGAAAGCTCGCTGCGCGCGATGGATTCCGGCCTGCGCGATGCGATATATTCCAGTTCTATCGGCGGGATATCGATACTGAACGTCACGGTAATAGGTTTTATCATCATTTTGGTTGTCCTTGGAATATTCCTGCGCCGTACAAAGGTCGGCAACAATCTATTCGTCATAGGCGGCAACTCCGACGCTGGGCGTCTGTCCGGCATCGATCCGAAAAAATATCTGTTCCTTGCATATGTGCTTTGCGGCGTCTGCTGCGCCGTGGCGGGCCTGTTCCTTTCCGCGCGTTTCGGCGGCGCAAGCTATACCCTCGGTTCCGGCAGGGACGTTTTCGCTATCTCCGCCTGCGTCATCGGCGGCATCAAGATGACCGGCGGCTCCGGCAGTATATCCAAGGTACTGATAGGCGTCATTATCATGCGTCTTATAAGCACCGCGATGAACTGTATGCTTATCCCCGCGTCCTGGACGGATTTCGTCTCCGGTATGCTCCTTCTTGTCATACTTGTTCTTGACAGGATCACAAAGGGCTTTGAGTCTGAGACCTAATTTGCGGCTTCATTAGTCCCGTAAATAACCTATGTATATGCCAGCCCTGGACATGGGCTGCATAAAAATAACAAAAACTCTGAAAGGATGAGAGTAAATGAAAAGATTCAGAAGCATGATATCCGTTCTTATCGTTATGGTAATGCTCTTTGCCATGTGCTCCTGCGGCCTGTCGGGAGGCGGGAACGACGACACCTATTCCGTTGCATACTCCTGCATAGCGGACGCTATCGCGCCCTTCCCCAACATCATGCGCACCGAACTTCAGGAGCAGTGCGCCGACAAGGGCTGGGAGTTCAACTACCTCGCCGCTGAGGGCGATTTTGAGCTCCAGGCCGAGCAGGTATCCCAGCTTCTGGCCCAGGATCCCGACGTTCTGCTCGTCTGGGCCGGCGACGCAGCCCTCTCCCCGATGTATATCGCCGAGGCCAACGAAAAGGGCATCCCTGTCATCCTCATGATGTGCTCTATCGCTGAGGAGTACCGCGACCAGGTCTACGGCTTTGTCGGAAGCGATATGTATCAGGTTTCCTATGAGCAGGGCCAGCGCATGGTCGAAAAGTACGGCGCGGATTCCGAGCAGCTTGTGGTTTGCGTATCCGGCGTCGAGTCCCAGCAGGATTATCAGGATAAGCTCCGCGGCTTCACCGACGCCATCGCCGACACCAACTGGACCTTTGTCGGCCCGACCTACTGTATGTCCAGCCGCGACACCGCCCACAGCGCGATGGAAACCTATATCGCCACCTATGGCGATGAAATCGACATCTGCATCGGCTTTGACGATGACCTGACCATGGGCTGCGTCAATGCCATAGAAGAGGCCGGCATGACCGGTGAAATCGACGTCTACTCCCAGATGGGCATGATAGAGATGGTCCAGGCCATCCGCGACGGCAAGGCCACTGAGACGCTTGCCCTTCCGGCAAGCTACAACGTCGCAAAGGTCATCGAGGCTATCGAGACCTGCCAGTCCGGCGAGGAGCCCGAAAACTGGTTCTTTGCCGCCGACTATCTCTTCGTCACAAGCGAGAACTGCGATGAATATGAGGGCGAATTCTGATCTCCCCTCTCATACCAACTCACCCGGGCGCTTAAAAAGCGCCCGGTTTTTTAATGCCGTATCTCTTGTTCGGGAGCCGGACACGACGGCGCGTGCGGCTGCATAAATTAAAAGGGGAAAATAAAGTTTTCTTGTAATGCGAACCCAGCTGTGATAAACTAACGTTTATACTGTGTATTAAATAGAGAGGGATAGAATATATGATCTTCAACAACGTCCTCGAGGCCGTCGGGCACATGCCGATGATCCGGCTGTCCCGCATGGCACCAGAAGGCTGCGCCGATGTGCTTGTCAAATATGAGGGGCTCAACGTCGGCGGATCTATCAAAACGCGCACTGCTCTTAATATGATCCTAGCCGGTGAGAAAGCCGGCGTCATAAAGCCTGACACCATAATAGAATAGTTGAGCCGACCAGCGGAAACCAGGGCATCGGCCTAGCCCTTGTTGGCGCCGTGCGGGGATACAGGACCATAATAATAATGCCGGATTCCGTCAGTCAGGAGCGCCGCCTGCTCGTCAAGCACTACGGTGCCGAGCTCATACTTATCCACGACGCCGGAAACATCGGCGACTGCATTGAGGAGTGCCTGAACACCGCGCTGCGGATGGCAAAGGAGGATCCGCGCGTTTTCGTGCCAGAGCAGTTTTCAAACCCGAACAACCCGCTCGCGCACAAAAACCACACCGCGCTTGAGATTCTGGATCAGGTTGCCGGCCCTATCCACGGCTTCTGCTCCGGCATAGGCACAGGAGGAACAATATCCGGAATAGGAGAAGTGCTCAAAGAGCGCAACCCGGACATGATCATCTGGGCAGTAGAACCGGAGAACGCCGCCATACTCTCCGGCGGCAGCATCGGCACCCATCTGCAAATGGGTATCGGCGACGGCCTGGTACCCGAAAATCTCAACACCCGGATATACGACGATATCTACATCGTCTCCGACGACGAGGCTATAAATACGGCAAAGCAGCTCGCACGGCAGGAGGGCCTCATGTGCGGCATCTCCAGCGGCACCAACGTCGCCGCGGCGCTCAAACTGGCCGCAAAGCTCGGCCCGGGCAAAACCGTCGTCACCATTCTGCCCGATACGGCCGAAAGATATTTCAGCACCCCGCTTTTTGAAAATGATTGAGGGTAGCAGGCTCCTGCTGCGCTGCCCCGTCTGCAGCGCCCCGCTCGCCGTCTCGGGCGGGGCCTGCAAATGCCCTGCGCGGCACAGCTTCGACATCGCAAAAGAGGGTTATGCAAACCTTCTGCCCGCCAATCGCAAGCATTCCCAAAAGCCCGGTGACGATGCGGAGATGTCTCTTGCCCGAAACCGCTTTCTCTCCAGCGGCAGCTATGCCCCGCTGGCCGAGGCCCTGTGCGCATTATGTGTCGAACTGACGCCGGACAGGCCATGTGTGATTGATTCCGGCTGCGGCGAGGGATATTACTCCGAGCATATTTTCACCTCGCTTGAAAGCTCCGGAAAGGTCCCGAGCCTTGCCGGGATCGACCTGTCCAGGCCATCGCTCAAAAAGGCGGCAAAACGCTGCCGCGAGGGGCAGTTTGCCCTTGCCTCGGTGTATCATCTTCCGCTGGCAGACGGGTGCGCGGACATGCTGATCAACTGTTTTTCGCCGCTTGCGCTCGACGAGTTCAGACGTATTATCCAGGCCGGCGGATACTTTATCTATGTCGTGCCCGCTCCAAGGCATCTCTGGGAGCTCAAGCAGGTGCTTTATGACGAACCGTATCTGAACACGGAAGAAAACATCCCCTACGAGGGCTTTGAGTATGTGCGCGTCGTCCCGTTGTCCTTTTCCATGGAGCTTGACGCCGGCTTGCTTGCCGACCTGTTCCGGATGACGCCGTACTACTGGAAGACCCCGCGCGAGGGCACGCAGAGGCTTTCCGCGGTGGATGGGCTGAACGTCACGGCGGACTTTAGAATACATGTATTTTCCCGCAAATAGAATATAAAAGCGGATAAAAAACTACGTGTTAACGGAGGACAGAGATGAGTTTTTTCGAGCTTTTGCTTGTAGCGGCCGGCCTTGCAATGGACGCTTTTGCAGTCGCCATCTGCAAGGGGATGAATATGAAAAGGATAGATTACCGCAAATCCTTTTTCATCGCGCTGTTTTTCGGCGGGTTCCAGGCTTTGATGCCGCTTATCGGCTGGCTTCTCGGGACGCAGTTCCAGAAATACATAAACAACTTTGACCATTGGATAGCTTTCATGCTGCTGGCATTCATAGGCCGCAAAATGCTGTGGGACGCCATAGCCGGCGGCGATGAGGACGCTGAGGATGGCTCAGGCTCCAGCAGGGCGTTTTTTGCGGAGCTGACCCTGCTTGCCATCGCAACAAGCATTGACGCGCTGGCCGTTGGCGTCACTCTTGCGCTTCTGCCCGGGATGAGCATCTGGCTGTCCATCGGCACCATAGGCCTTGTGACCTTTGTCCTGGCTTTCTGCGGCGTTGTGATCGGCAACCGCTTTGGCGCGCGGTTTCGCCGCATATCTCAGGCTCTCGGCGGTGTGATCCTTATACTTATCGGACTGAAGATACTTCTCGAACAGCTTGGGATTATATCATTTTGAGTTATGGAAAACAGTTACCGTTTTTTGTGCAACCGGGAATGTGAATATTTCCCCTGCCACAAAGGCTTGGACCCCGACAGCTTCAACTGCCTTTTCTGCTTCTGCCCACTTTATACGCTTGGCAGCGAATGCGGAGGGAATTTCCGTCTGACCGCGGACGGAACAAAGGACTGCTCCGACTGCACCCTGCCACACTCTCCCTCAGGCTATGACTACATCCTGTCCCGTTGGGAGGATATATCCGGCCTGGCCCGCGGCCGCTGATACATCGCGTCACAGACAGGCATTTTAAAACGGCGCGGATGACATTGAAAAGCACCCCGAGCGCCGGACGGTACGTCTGTACCGTCCGGCACTTGGAGTGCTGAATTTTTGCCAAAGGCGCGCCATTTCCCGGTATTATGCATTCTGATTTCTTAAAAAATCCCTGATGGCCTCCTCAACCATACAGACCTCCTTCTCAAAATTTGAGGCGGAGATGCGCAGCGCTCCGTGGCTGAGGATGATGAGCTGTTCCAGACCGTCTGAGGTGGCAACGCGTACTTTATGGTTTTTCCCTAGCTGGCTTGTAACCTTTTCTATATACATATCCGCGGTCTCCGCCTCCCTGGTGTAGACGATGGAAAAATCGCCCCAGCTCTCGACCGAGCCAACACCGCCTTTGACCTTGTATGCGTCAAAAACGAGAATGACGTGGCAGCGGCGGAAACCCTGATAATTGCGCAGCCTGTCGATAAGGCGCGACCTTGCGAGATCAAGGCTCGTCTCCGCGAGCTTTTTCAGCTCGTCCCAGGCGAAAATGATGTTGTAGCCGTCGACGAGGACATACTCGGGGCCACTGTCGCGCGCCGCGCCCTTATAGGGCCGGGCCTGCCTCTCCTGCGTCCTTGCCCGCGGCGTATGCATCGCCGTTACGCGCTCGCGCCGTATGGGGCCATAGGTGCGCTCGAATATACGCATCAGCTCCTTATCGCTTGCGAGCGTGCTGATATACCTTCCGGCCATCTCCTGAGTCGGAGGCTCCGGTGGTTCCGGTTCCAGCACGGACGGCAGATGCATATGCTTTGGCACCTCGTCCCAACTGACATTTACGCTCGCGCCGTGGTCGCAGAACACGCTGTCCGGTGTGTTTTCCGTATCGGCGCGCGGGTCATAGCCAAACTCTTTTACGACCGCCTCCTGGTCGGGGCAGGGCTCATATCCCCTGAAGTTGAGCGAGAGATGTCCAAGCCCTCGGGTATACGCGGTCACTTCCTGTGGATAATCCCGTATTGCGGAGACTGAAGCCGAGCCTGTCAGGATAGAAGTATCGCCATCAAT
This sequence comes from uncultured Oscillospiraceae bacterium, assembly GCA_964609305.1. Lineage (GTDB taxonomy): Bacteria > Bacillota > Clostridia > Oscillospirales > Oscillospiraceae > CAKSXP01. The sequence goes on along the minus strand of CAZSRK010000003.1, from coordinate 41,087 downwards.
CTCTGGTGAGGAGAATTTTGTGCCCATGCGCTGAAGATCCGTCATCGCACGCCCGACGTTTGCCTGCGGCAGCTCCAGACGGAAATCATACCAGGGCTCGAGCAGTATGCTCCGCGCCGACATCAGCCCCTGGCGGACGGCGCGGTAGGTTGCCTGGCGGAAATCTCCGCCTTCAGTATGCTTTTGATGCGCTCTGCCAGACATGAGTGTTATCGTCATATCGGTGATGGGCGAACCGGTGAGCACGCCGAGATGCTGTTTTTCCCGCAGGTGTGTCAAAATGAGCCTCTGCCAGTTCCTGTCCAGCTCGTCCTCCGGGCAGGCAGACGCTAGATGCAGACCACTGCCGCGCCCGGCCGGTTCCATGAGAAGATGTACCTCCGCATAATGCATAAGCGGTTCGTAGTGGCCGACGCCCTCGACAGGCTCTGCGATGGTCTCACGATAGAGTATGCTGCCCGGGCCGAAACCGACCTCGAGCCCGAAGCGCGTGCGCAGCATATCCTGCAATATCTCGAGCTGTACGGGGCCCATGAGCCGCACGCTGATCTCCTGCGCCCGCTCGTTCCATGCGACGTGAAGCTGCGGCTCCTCATCCTCGAGCTGGCGGAAAAATGTCAGCGCCCTGTATGCGTCGTATCCTGCCGGCAGTATCACACCATAGGTCAGCACCGGCTCAAGCCGGAAGCCTGCGGACTGCGGCTGTGCACCCAGAGCCATCCCGGGTGCGGTCCTGCTCAGTCCGACTGCTGCAACGACCTGTCCGGCAGCGGCGCTGTCGACAGTTTTGTATTTTGCTCCGGAGTACACACGAAGCTGCGTGACCTTTTCCTCCCAGTCACTTCCGGAGAGAGTGTCTCTGACGCGGAGGATGCCTCCCGTGACCTTAAGGTGGCTCATGCGCACGCCCTGTTCGTCGCGGGATATTTTGAACACCTTTGCCGAAAAAGGACCCATGTCAGGAGATTCCGGAGCAATTTCCTGAAGTCCTTGCAGGAATTCCCCGACTCCTTCGAGCTTGAGCGCACTGCCAAACCAGCACGGAAATATCTTATTACGATAAACAGCCTGTGATAAAGAGCTGAAAGAGATAGTATTCGTCTCCAAAAACTCATCAAGGAGGCTCTCATCGCAGAGTGCGGCGGCCTCATAGTCCGGCTGTTGCATATCGATGAAGCCGTCTCCAAAGCACTTTTGCAGCTCCTGCAAAACGACGCTTCGATCGGCTCCTGGCTGGTCCATTTTGTTTATGAACAGAAATGTCGGGATCCGGCGCTGGCGCAGCAGGCGCCACACTGTCAGAGTATGGCTCTGTACTCCGGCGGGGGCGCTCACAACGAGGATCGCACAATCGAGCACGTCAAGCGTCCTTTCCATCTCGGGGGAGAAATCGACATGCCCGGGCGTGTCAAGCACGGTTGCCTGCATCTCCGGCAGGGACAGCACTGCCTGTTTTGAAAAGATAGTTATGCCGCGCTCGCGCTCGAGCGCGAAGTTGTCCAGAAACGCGCTGCCGTGATCGACACGTCCGAGCCTGCGTATATCGCCTGAGAGATAGAGCATTGCCTCGGACAGTGTTGTCTTGCCCGCGTCGACGTGGGCGAGTATTCCGATGACGGTACGTTTCAGAACCGGCCGCCTCCTTTCAGGAAGTTCATACTATAAGGCAGAAGTTATCTATGTCCAGCATCCTACCGAATTTGGCACCTACCTCCGGTATAGTGCCGCAGAAGGTAAATCCAAACTTGTCGTGCAGCTTGACGCTGGCCTCGTTTCCTCCGGTGATTACAGACACGACATTATGCGTACGCTCATCCTTTCGGGCCATGTCGAGTATCTCCGCCATAAGACGCGTAGCGATCCCGCGGTGCCTGAACTCATGTCCAACGTAAATAGACAGCTCGACCGTAGAACTGTACGCCTCCTTCTCGCGGTAGGGCGACAGCGTGGCATAGCCCGCGACGCGTCCGTCAGTCTCACAGACGATGAGAGGATGGTTGTCCACGTTGTGGCTAAAAAACCATTCCCGTCGTTCATCGAGCGTTTTTTCCCGAAGATCCAGAGTCGCAACGCCGTTTATGACTTCATAATTATATATCTCGGTGAGCTGCTCAAGATCCGAGATCCTGCCTTCCCGTATTACCATGCCAACGCCTCCTTAAATCCGATATATTCTATCATGCGGGAGGCGCAAAGTCCATTACAAGATACCGGCATAGAGGGGTTTACGACCGGAAACAGTCATATTTTGTGTTTACAAACAGCACAAAATCAGGTAATATTGTCGCGTTCATTTATAAAAAAGAGATTTGAGAGGAAGAAAAGGACAATGTGGTTTTGGTTTGCACTGATCGCACTTCTATGCTGGAGCGGCTCCGACCTTTTTTCAAAGATAGGCTGCCGCGACGCGACAGACAGGTACAGCCACCTCAAGATGGTTACCGCGGTGGGCATCGTCATGGGTCTGCACGCAGCCTGGGAGATCTTCATCGGCGGCGTTGAGATAACAGGTTCGGTGCTGCTTACATATCTGCCGGTATCGATGCTGTACATAGCCTCCATGGCGATAGGCTATTTCGGGCTGAGGTATATTGAGCTTTCGATATCCTCGCCAATATGCAACAGCTCGGGAGCCATAGTGGCGGTCCTGACTCTTATAACCGTCGGCGTCGGGGACGATCCGCCCCCGCTGGCTCTGGTAGCCGTCGCGCTTTGCTGCATCGGCGTAGTCTGCCTCGGCATTACCGAAGCCAGGGAGGATGAAGAGCTGCGCCGCGCGCGGCAGGACGCTTCAAACTACCATTATGCCAAGAGCTGGGTTGCAATAATCATACCTATCATATACTGCCTCCTCGACGCGCTGGGCACCTTCGCTGACAGCCGCGTTCTGGAGACTCTCGACGAGGACGCGGCCAACGTGGCCTATGAGCTGACGTTTTTTGTCGTTGGCATCATCTGCCTTGTCTATGTCGTTAGGATAAAGAGGCAGAAGCTCCTGCCGCGTCAGGAAGCGCCAAAATACACCGGCGCCATCTTCGAAACGATCGGCCAGTTCTTCTATATCTACGCGCTTGCGGACACCGAGCATGTCGCATTCGCAGCGCCGATAATCTCGTCGTACTGCGTAGCCTCTGTGCTTTGGAGCCGGATATTCCTTAAGGAAAAGCTTTCGCTCAAGCACTATCTGTCCATAACCACCGTCGTGGCCGGTATCGTGATAATGGGAATACTCGATATATAGCCGGGCTGTCAGAGAAAGCATGAACTGCTTTCAGAGGGAAAACACGCGATGAGCCTTTTTTACATTCTGATACGGCGATAAAAACGTCCTTTTGCTGGAGGGCGTTTTTTCTCACTTAGTGATCTCAAAACATATTGTCGGGTCATGCATGCATATATTCAAACAGAATTATGTTTGGAGTGGTGCATTTGAAAACCGATATCGAACGGCGCGCCATTGAGCTGGCGGAATACATCATAGAGAACAAAACCACCGTCCGCGCAGCCGCAAAAAAATACGGCGTAAGCAAAAGCACTGTACATAAGGATATGACGGATAGACTTCGAACGATAGACGGGACGCTGTACACGCAGGTAAGGCAGGTGCTGGAGACGAACAAGGCCGAGCGGCACCTTCGCGGCGGGGCGGCGACCCGGAGGAAATATAAGGGGCTGTAAGCCTCCGCACAAAAAACGCAGCGGCGTGGACCTGCTGCGTTTTCTCTGTTATTGCGCAAAGCGGCAGTCAACGCCGCCGCCTGTTGTGCAAATCACGCAATAACCTGTCAATATGACCGGTCACAAAGCTAACATGCTTGAAAGTGTCGGAAAACTAAGGTAAAATTCCAATATCAATATAATATATGAATTGGAGGGAAGCAAATGTACAAGACCAAAATTCTCAAGCCGACAGGTTACAGCACTCTTGTTTACCAGAGCACCTGGCTGGTAGAGGAGACATTGCATTTTGATGAGCTTATAATCTGCGAAAACGCGCGGCTTTGCGCGCCCGAGGGCAAGCACCTTACACTGACTGTCAACGGAATCGGAAAGCCCATTGAAAAGGGCACATATAAGGGCGACGTGGTTCTCAGTGTTACGGACGACTATGCGCTGCCCCCCGGCGGACTGATGATGGCAAACCAGATTTCCCGTACGGTCGGCGCGGCTGTTGTCGTTGAAAACGGCAAGGTCTCCGCCGGAAAGAGCGTGTCCGCCATCGCTCAGGACGGCACGGTCAGCGACACCTGCGCCGACGGACTGTATGTCGGAACCTCCGAGGGCAGTTTCAACGGCGTCGTCGTCGCCGACTCGGAATACAAAGTTACAAACTGCCGCTTCGACTTTGAGGGTTTTTCGGATAACGACTTCCTCGGCGTCGGCTGCGGCGTGACAGCTGTGGGCAAGTCGAAGGTCGAGGTCGATAACTGCGAGTTCAATTTCTCCGGCGTGACCCGCTGCGCAGTCCATGCCGGCGGCGACAGCGACGTCACCGTGCGCAACAGCCGCCTTATAAACCTCAGCCCCGACAGCCACTGGCTCGGCAGCTTCTCCTGGCAGGTCGGCTTTGCCGGCACAAACCGACTGGCTCAGCTGTGCGACAATGCAACGGTTACATATGATAACTGCGACATGATAACCAACGGCTGGGGCGTCTGCTCCATCGACGGCTCGGACGAGGGCGTGCACATGTTCATTAAGAACAGCCGGCTGGAGCTTACCGGCCCGCGCGCACACGGCTACGGTACATTCTGCATTGGCGACAACGATATAACCATCGAAAACTCCACTGTGGACGTGAACGGCTACCCGATATTCCTCATGGGTATGGAGGGCAAGGGCCACGCCATCATCAGCGGCAGCAAGATACGCGGACGGCGCTTTGGCTCCCTTGTAGCGAGCGACGACCACAGCATTTTCGACATAAAGGACTCCGACTTCGACACCGGCAAGTCCAGCCTTGTCGTCAAGGGCTCCGCCACGACCATCAACGTTGAAAACACCACGATGAAGGCCGGCAACAACGTCATTCTGCAGCTTATGGACTCCGACGAGGGCGGCATGGCCATGAGCGAGTTTTACGTTCCCGTAGGCGTGGAGGACAAGTATGTCGAGGGACGTGAGCTGTCCAAACCCGACGCCAACGACATCTACCTGAACATCAGCCGCTGCGAGCTCAAGGGAGATATCTTCAACTCCACGACCAGCCTGCGGCCGACGGACGCCTGTCCGAACGGAGGAATGGGATACTTCCACGACACAGTCGTCGGCTATCTTCCCCCTCGGCCCATGTCGCAGATACCGGATTCCATGCCGGCCGAAAGGGACGACAACCGAGGCCCTAAGAACCTCGCCCTCACGCTCAGGGATACGAAGATCGAGGGCATCATCTCCTCGGCAAAACAGGCATATCGCGACGGCCTGACCGTGATTCGCGAGGACAACCGTCTTGAGCTGTCGAATATCCGCCAGTGGGCAGCCCCGACTGTCAACAACGGCGTCATTGTCGATCTCGACTCCGCCAGCGTCTGGACCGTCACCGGAACCAGCTATATCACCGGCCTGAAGCTTGCCCAGGGTGCGCTTGTCAAAGCGCCTGAGGGTAAAAAGCTCTCCGTCACCGTCGACGGAAAGCCCGTCGAGCTCGCCGCCGGCGAATACTCGGGCAAGATAGTTCTCGAGGTCTGCTGAGTACCCGAATAATTATGATAACGGCGCGGAATGCCATGTTCCGCGCCGTATTTTTATATATTTTATATCTCAAGTATCCTCTTTACAAATCCCTCTATCTCGCGCCGGGCAGGTTCTGCCTCCGGCACAGCGCTCTGCATCAGCACGAATACATGCGGCATGAACTCCCTGGCATGCGCCAGCGTATCGACGCCTGCGCGCATGAGCTTAAAGCAAAGCTCCGCCCCATCGCGCTTGAAGGAACTCGCTGCCCCCAAATTGCAGGAGCACAGGCGGGAAGCCGTGAAAATCCCCGTTGACGGGCGAGATATAGGGATGCCCGCAGTCGGCGGAGCCAACGTACATGGCAGCCTCGCCCTGCGGCGGGGAGCGCACCTCAGCCACAGGGGAAATCAAAACCAGCCCTCCCGGCAGCGGCAGCCCGTTGTCCTTCAGATACAGCGTCATTGCAAGGCAGAGATTTCCGCCCGCTGACTCTCCTACGGCGACAATATTATCCGAACTATATCCCTTTTCGAGCAATGACTTATATACAGATATGCAGTCTTCCAGCGCGGCCGGATAAGGATGCTCAGGGGCAAGACGATAATCCACGGAATAAATATCGACATTTACCTCATCCATGAGCTCAACAAAGGCCCTCTGCCCGGTACAGGGCACGCCCATTGTCCAAGCGCCCCCGTGAATATGGAAAACAGCCTTTCCTCTGTGCGAGCCATCCTTTATCATATGCGCCGTGCGCACGCCGCCAGACACCTCCCACTCGATGCTGATCCCCTCCGGAAGCTTTCCGTCCGGCAGGTTGCTCTCAGCTATCATCCGTCTGTTGTGCTCAAGCCCGCCGGGCTGCGTGCTATCGCGAAGCTCCACAGGGGACATGTCCAGAGGCTCTGTCCGTCTCTTCATATCCGATCTCCTTTCCGGCCGCGGCTGTATTTCCGCTTCATTATAGCACGGCGCGTTGAGGTTGCAAAGCCTCTCCGTACGGGACGGGCTTTATTTTTTTCCACAATACAGTAACATCTTGAATTGATATCCATGACGTGCTATTATTATAAACATAACAAATCATCGCCGACGCATGACGGAAAGCGGAAGCGGGAAAGGAAAAAACATGACATGAGATCACATAGGATAAAAACAAGGGCGTGGGCCGCGCTTCTCAGTATCGTACTTCTCGCTTCGCTGTCAGTGCCCGCACTGGCTGTGGGCGAGCCGTCGGTAACTGCCTCCGCCGCCGTGGTCCTGGATTATGACACTGGTGAGTTCCTTTACACAAAGGACGCCGACACGATGCGAGTGCCGGCGAGCATGACGAAGATAATGACGGCGTACATAATCTATCGGGAGCTGGCCGCCGGAAACATAACCAAGGACACCGAATTTTACATAAGCGATAATGCAAGAAGCATCTCTTATGACAGCAGCTATCCCACTGCCGTGCCCCTCTACGGCAGCACCATAACTGTCGGGGAGCTTCTCGGGCTTATCATGGTGCCTAGCGCCAGCGCCTGCTGCATAGTTGCGGCGGAGAACATAAGCGGTTCAGAGGCCGAATTCGTCGCGCGTATGAATCAGACGGCTGACGAACTGGGTATAGACGCAAACTATGAAAACTGCCACGGAGCCAGAGTACATTACGTAACGGCACGCTCCGTCGCACTGCTGATAAGCACCTTTATCCGTGAGTATCCGGATATCCTAAACTACACCTCGCTGACCTCCGTGCAGTATAACGGAGTTACCTATTCCAACACCAACAAGCTGCTATCCACCTATTACTATGAGGGTGCAGACGGCTTTAAGACCGGCACCATCACCGCCTCCGGCTACTGCCTTTCGGCCACAGCCGTGCGCAATGGGAGGCGCGTGATAACGGTCGTTATGAACTCTTCCAGCACCGTGACAAGGCACACCGATTCGCAGAAACTGCTCGACTACGGCTTTGAGCAGATAGCTCTGCGCGACGAAGCCAAAGCCTCGGCCCAGGTCACTCTCTCAAGCTCGGGCGAACTGCGTGTCGGCGGCGATGTCACGGTCTCGGCGGTGTTTTCCGGCGTTTCAACGCCGTTTTCCGGTACCTTTACTCTCTCTCTGGATGGGCAGACAATAGGCACTTTTAACCAGACAGTTCAAAACGGTACGGTCCTTTCGTCCGTTGTGAATCTTGACGAGTCATACATTGGCGCCGAGAGCGCGGAGCTGTCTCTGTCGTTTTCCTGTGCCGACGGCACGGTGCGGCAGTTCACGCAGACGCTGGCTGTCTCTGACGCGGAGCCTCCCTCCTTCCGCGACATTGCAGGGCACTGGGCCGAGTCGCAGATAAATGCTTTTTCCGAAGCCGGGCTGCTTTCCGGCTATGACGACGGTACTTTCCGGCCCAACAACTCCATAACAAGGGCAGAGTTTGCCGTGATCGCCGCCAGGATATGCGGCCTTACCGCACCGGGGAGTACCGAGGCTGTCTTTAGCGATATCGCAGGGCACTGGGCTGAAAACGAAATACTCGCGCTGGCTGCCGCCGGTGTGATAAACGGCTATGAGGACGGCTCTTTCCGGCCAGACAGCCAGATAACAAGGCAGGAGGCTGCCGTTATAATCGCAGACCTGCTGGAGCTTGAGTCCGACGGTACGCAGACGCATTTCACCGACAGCACCGATGTAGCCGACTGGGCCTCCTCCGCGGTGGAAGCGCTGGCACAGGCCGGGATCCTCTCCGGATACGAGGACGGCTCTTTCCGGCCGCGCTCGAATATAACGCGCGCCGAGAGCGTCAAGGTCCTCTCCTCGCTCCTGTAACCTTAAATTTATAGCTGTAATAAAAAGAGCCCCTGCCGGCGGCAGGGGCTCTTTTTATATTCTGCGTTCATACAGCTGCGCTCTGCTCTTTTATCATGCGGCGCCAGCATTTGTGGCACATCGCCTTATAGCTGTCGTTGCCGCCAAGAAAGACCTGGTCCCCCTCGGTAAGTATCCTTCCGTTTTCGTCGATGCGCGCATTGACCGTCGCCTTGGCTCCGCAGGCGCATACGGTCTTTATCTCTGTTATGGAGTCGGCCAGCTCCAGAAGCCTCTTGGAGCCGGGGAAAGTATGCGTCAGAAAATCCGTGCGCAGACCGAAGCAGAGCACCGGCAGATCCCTGTCGTCGACGAGCTCTCGCAGCTCGTCTATCTGCTCCGGCGTCAAAAACTGCGCCTCATCCGCAATTATAACGTCGCACTCGCCCGCCGCCTCATACCTTTCAGTGATACTGTCGCCGGGAAAGATGACCTCCGCCTCCCGCTCGAGTCCGACGCGGCTTTTTACGATCCTTGCTCCGTCACGGTCGTCTACACTCGGCTTTATCAGCCATACGCGCATGCCCAGCTCTTCATAATTGAACTGGGTTATAAGCGCCTGGGCCGATTTTGACGAGCCCATTGCTCCGTACTTGAAGTATAATTTAGCCATTTTGCTCCCCTCCGCTAACATGCGCGTTGATGTGCTGTATAAGCATGTCCATCGCGACCAGGTTGTGTCCGCCCTCCGGAATGATGATGTCCGCCATGCGCTTTGACGGCTCCACATACATTTCGTGCATGGGCTTGACTGTCTCAAGATACTGGTTTGCCACGGACTCCAGACTCCTGCCGCGGTCGCGCACATCGCGCATTATCCTGCGCAGTATGCGAACGTCGGCATCCGTGTCGACAAAAAGCTTGATATCTAGAAGCTCGCACAGCCGCGGGGCCTGAAGGATCAGTATCCCCTCTACAATCACGACAGGCGACGGTTTTATCAGTATCGTCCTGTCGGAGCGATTGTGCACGGTATAGTCGTATACGGGACAGAGCACCGGATCCCCCGCGCGCAGAGCTTTCAGGTCCCTGACAAGCCTGGGCGTATCAAACGCATCCGGGCAGTCGTAGTTGAGCGCCGCCCGCTCCTCATAAGTCATATCGTCGTGGGCCTTGTAATAATTGTCGTGGTATATCACGCTCACATTGTCGGCAAATCTGTCCAGAAGCTGTCGCGTTATCGTCGTCTTCCCGCTGCCGGTCCCGCCGGCGATGCCTATCGTTATAACGTCCGCCAAGCTTTCTCCGCCTCCCCCGTCCTTCTTCGACATGATTTTATCACAAACTCCGGCACTATGCAATTTCCGCTTTGTATAGTCCGATTTACATCGTATCCTCCGTAGGCTGAACGATCCGTCAAAAAACGTCATATTCCGGATACTTTCGCAGTTTAACGCGAAATCCTGCTTTCTGCAAAAAAACATTCTAATTCCCGGAGAAACATAGCCAATGCTCTTGATTGAAAGCCAACAAAGTGTTACAATATCGTAAACATGGAAGAGTCTGTCCATGTGAGTATTACAAAACCAAAAAACATCTGAATTGGAGGAAAAACTGTAATGAAAAGGATTCTTGCCTTGCTTCTTGCAATGGTTATGGTTTTTGCTCTTGCAGCCTGCGGGTCAGAGACTGAGCAGACCACGACCGACACTCCCGAGACAGAGGCTCCAGCGACCGAGGCCCCTGCCGAAGAGCCGTCTGACGAACCCTCGGACGAGCCGTCGAACGAGCCGTCCAATGAGCCCGCCGCCGACATCAGTGTCGCCATGATCACTGACTACGGCGACATCACCGACCAGTCTTTCAACCAGACCACCTATGAGGCCTGCCAGGCATTCTGCGAGACCAATGGCCTCACTTTCAGCTACTTCAAGCCCGCCACCGACTCTGACGCCGATCGTATCGCCATGGTCGAGAGCGCCATCGACGAGGGCTACAACGTCATCGTGATGCCCGGCTATGCCTTTGCCAACACCATAAAGGAGACTGCAGAGGTATACAGCGACGTCACCTTTATCGCGCTCGACGTGGGCGAGGGAGACCTGAACCCGAATGAGGGCGACAACTACGTTCTGCCCAGCAACGCTTACAGCGCCGTCTATCAGGAGGAGCTGTGCGGATACATGGCCGGCTACGCTGCTGTCATGCTCGGCTACACTGAGCTTGGCTTCCTCGGCGGCATGGCTGTCCCCGCTGTCGTCCGCTATGGTTACGGCTATGTTCAGGGCGCTGACGCCGCGGCCGCAGAGCTTGGCATCGAAGTCAACATGAAGTATATCTACGGCGGCCAGTTCTTCGGTTCCGCCGACATCACCGCCGTTATGGACACCTGGTACAGTCAGGGCACCGAGATCGTCTTTGCCTGCGGCGGCGGTATCTACACCTCCGCGGCTGAGGCCGCTGCCAAGGTCGACGGCAAGGTCATCGGCGTCGACGTCGACCAGTCCGGCATCATCGACGGTTCCTACGGCGAGGGCATGACCGTGACTTCCGCCATGAAGGGCCTTGCCGCCACAGTGGACTACATGCTCTCTGAGGTTCTGGCCGGCAACTTTGCCGAGCACGGCGGCAAGATCGAAACTCTCGGCCTCGTCTCCGGCGAGGATCCTGAGCTCAACTATGTCCAGCTCCCGATGGAGACCACCCAGTGGGGTGACAACTTCACTCAGGAGGACTATATATCCCTTGTCGCCAGCATGTATGACGGCTCTATCACCGTCTCCAATGACATTGACGCTGAGCCTGCCACCACCAACGTCACCGTTGATTACCAGGGTCAGATCGTCGGCTGATTTAAAACAGCAGGAGACAAAAATCAATAAGCGCAATGCCGCGGCCAATGGCCGCGGCATTTTATTCAAAATGCGACTATTTAATTGAATTCCTGACGTCGTTATAGTATAATTAAAATAAGTTTATCCGGGCCGCGGGGGACGACTGTCCGCACGGCAGGGTCGGAGAGGGAGGATGGTCAGGATTGGAACATCCATATGCAATTGAAATGCGGCATATCACCAAGCGATTTCCCGGCATAATCGCAAACGTCGATATCACGCTGCAGCTCAAAAAGGGCGAGATCCACGCGCTCCTGGGCGAAAACGGCGCGGGCAAAAGCACGCTTATGAGCGTACTGTTCGGCATGTACCAGCCGGAGGAAGGCGAGATCTATAAGGATGGGGAAAAGGTAGCAATCAGGGACCCCAACGATGCCACGGCCATGGGCATAGGCATGGTCCACCAGCACTTTAAGCTTGTTGAGGTGTTTACAGTGCTGGACAACATCATCCTCGGTGCGGAAACAACCAGGCTCGGCTTCCTTCAGAAGAAGCAGGCGCGCAGCAGGGTCGAGGAGCTCTCAGAACATTATGGTCTCAAGGTCGATCTGGACGCAAAGATAGAGGACATCACCGTCGGTATGCAGCAGCGTGTCGAGATACTCAAGATGCTCTATCGTGAAAATGAGATACTTATCTTCGACGAGCCGACCGCGGTCCTGACACCGCAGGAGATAACGGAGCTCATGCAGATCATGAAAAACCTCGCCGCCGAGGGAAAGAGCATACTGTTCATCTCGCACAAACTCGCCGAGATCATGGAGGTCTCCGATCGCTGTACCGTGCTGCGTAAGGGCAGGAGCGTCGGCACCGTCGAAACTTCCGGGACCACGAAGGAGGAACTCTCCCGCATGATGGTCGGCCGGGATGTGTCTTTCTCGGTGGACAAGAAACCTCAGCAGCCCGGCGATGCCGTTCTTGAGGTCGAGGGCCTGACAATGGCCTCCAAACTGCACAGGAACAACGCCGTGCGCGGCGTTAGCTTCAATGTACGCCGGGGCGAGATCGTTTGTATCGCCGGTATAGACGGCAATGGCCAGACCGAGCTCGTATATGGCGTCACGGGCCTTGAAAAGCCTGTGGCCGGCGCGGTGCGGTTCATGGGCAGGGACATTACCCACAGCTCCATAAGAAGCCGCAGCGTATCCGGAATGAGCCACATTCCGGAGGACCGGCACAAGCATGGCCTGGTGCTGGATTATTCACTCGAGGACAATCTTGTGCTCCAGCGCTATTTCGAGCCGGAGTTTACAAACAAAGCGGGCTTCCTGCGCCGCGGCAACATCCGCAAGTATGCCGAGGAGCTTATCGATAAGTACGACGTGCGCTCCGGCCAGGGGCCGGTCACCATCGCGCGCAGCATGTCCGGCGGAAACCAGCAAAAGGCAATAATCGCGCGGGAGATCGACAGGGATCCCGAGCTGCTCGTGGCAGTACAGCCAACCCGCGGCCTCGACGTCGGCGCGATAGAGAACATACACAAACAGCTCGTGGCGGAACGCGATGCGGGCAGGGCCATATTGCTCGTAAGCCTGGAGCTTGACGAGGTCATGAGCCTTTCTGACCGTATCCTTGTCATGTATGAGGGCCAGATCGTCGGCGAGCTCGACCCAAAGAAAACAACCACGCAGGAACTTGGCCTCTATATGGCCGGTGCCGCGGGAAAGGAGGCCAGGCATGAATAAATCCAGGCGCTCATTCTGGGCGATCCCGGCGGTACAGTCAATCGTCGCTTCGGTCGCCTGTATCATAATCGGCCTTCTTGTCGGTTATATAGTCCTGCTGTTTATCGAGCCCTCCGGAGCGTGGCAGGCAATAACCGATGTAATCAAAAACTTTTTCACCTACTCAAGGCCGGAATCACAGCTGAGATATTTCGGCAATACACTGGCCAGGACCGCGCCCTTGCTACTGTGCGCGCTGAGCATACTCTTTGCCTACAAGGTTGGCCTCTTCAACATAGGTGCCGCCGGGCAATACACCGCAGGTGCCGGCATAGGCCTTTATGCCGCGCTGGCGTGGAACATGCCCTGGTGGGTATGCATGCTGCTGGCAATGGCAGCGGGCGCAGTCCTTGGCGCGATAACGGGCCTGCTCAAGAGTTACAGGAACGTAAACGAGGTCATCTCCGGCATCATGCTCAACTGGATAACGCTGTATCTGGTGAACATGCTGCTGACCCGGGTAAAGGAACCGACAAGCCCGTATACATATCAGCTGAGCTCTACGAATCCGGCCGCGCTGATCCCCTCGCTCGGGTTGGACGGGCTTTTCAACGGCAACCAGTATGTCACGCTGGCCATACCCCTGGCAATCATCCTCGCAATAGTTATCTGGGTGGTTCTGGACAAGACACGCTTCGGCTATGAGCTCAAAGCCACCGGTTTTAACAAAGACGCGGCAAAGTACTGCGGCATGGAGGAAAAGCGCAACATCATCCTGACCCTTATAATCAGCGGGGCCCTCGCCGGACTCGGCGCGGCCACACTCTATCTGACCGGTTATGAGCAGTGGCAGTGCAGCCAGTCCTCCGTTCCCGGCATGGGCTTTAACGGCATCTCCGCCGCCTTCCTCGGCGGGCTCAACCCAATCGGCACAATCTTTGCCTCCTATTTCATCCAGCACATAACCATGGGCGGCGCGTATGTCGACAAGTCGCTGTACTGCTCGCAGATATCGGATCTTATCAGCGCGCTTATCATCTATCTGTGCGGCTTTACCCTGTTTATGAAACATGTCATGAGCGCCGTCGCCGCAAGGCGCGAAGAGAAAAAGGCGATGACCGGCAGCCTGCAGCCGGAGGGGATGGATGCAGATGAACTTCCGCAGAAGGCTTCCGACCTGAACACACAGGAGGAACCCGGACCGGACGATGAAGATTCCCTGAAAGGAGGCGACGTCAAATGATACTGCTTCTGCAATACACCATCATTTTCGCCTCCGTGCTCGTGCTTGTCGCGCTCGGCGGCTGCTTTGCCGAACGTTCGGGCGTCATAAACCTGGGTCTCGAGGGCATCATGGTCATGGGCGCTCTGGGCGGCTCATTCGCAATGAAATACCTGGCTGGTTCGCCGGGGATAGTCATTATCCTTGCCACGATACTCGCAGCGATACTCGCCGGCATGCTGTATTCGGCCCTGCTCGCCGTGGCCTGTATCAATTTCAAAGCTGACCAGACCATCATCGGTACCGCTCTGAACATACTCGGCACATCGGCGGCGACCGTCATCGTCAAAGCCGTCAACACCGCCGCCAATCCCAACGACGTGTCCTCCATCGTGCAGTATATCGAGCCGAAGAAAGCATTTCTCGTTAATATCGGCAGCTTTGAGTTCAACTGGTTCATGCTTGTGGCGCTTCTGGCGCTGGTGCTCTCGTACATCGTGCTGTACAAGACCCGCTTTGGTCTGCGGCTGATGTCCTGCGGCGAGCATCCCCAGGCTGCGGATTCGCTGGGCATCAATGTCTACAAGATGCGCTGGGCCGGCGTGCTGATTTCCGGTCTGCTGGGCGGGCTCGGCGGCATAGTATATATCACTGCCGGCGTGAGCGAGTGGCGCTTCGAGTACGGCGTGGCCGGCTTCGGCTTTCTGTCCCTTGCCGTTATGATCTTCGGCCAGTGGAAACCCATACGCATCGGGTTCGCGGCGCTGCTGTTCGGCCTGTTCCGTGCGCTGAGCAACGTGTACTCAGGTTTCCCGTTCCTTGCCGCGCTCAATCTGCCGAGCGCGCTGTATAACATGATGCCGTACATCATATCCCTTGTCGTCCTCGCCTTTACAAGCAAGAACTCCCGCGCGCCCAAGGCCGAGGGCATCCCATATGACAAGAGTACCAGATAGCTATATCCAAATCAAAAAATACCGCCAGGGAAAGACCCTGCGGTATTTTTTTGCATATGTTTAATTTTTGCAACGAAAAGGCATCTGTTTAATGGTATAATTATCACGATTTTCTATTATATCAAAGGAGAACTTTATATGTATGACCTTGTCATAATCGGTGGCGGCGCAGCCGGCCTGTTCGCCGCCTGGACCGATCTGGAACAGGGTATAGAGAACATCGCCCTACTCGAGAGCCTGAAAAACACGGGCGGTAATTCCGCCATGGCCGGTGCCATGCTCTACGCGGTGAACACCCCATATGTATCGCCGGAGCTCAACGACCTGGAGGCCGAGTACCGCGAGACGCTGTATTTCCATCACTATGACTTCATCGAGCTGGAGCTCATACGCAATTGGCTGTCAGAGAGTGCAAACACCATCAAATGGCTCGAGGACAAGGGATATGAGATGAAGCTGTGCAACCTCGGCGAGGGATATACGCACATAATGGCCGACAGTCCTGGCGTCTCCTGGTTCCACCACGTCCTGCGCCCGCTGACCCAGGAGATAACCCGACGCGGCGTGACACTGCGCACTGGAGTGACCGCGCACTCCATCGAGCTGGACGTCACCGGGCGGGTCTGCGGCGTCGTTGCCGACACGGCAGACGGCACGGAGACGATAGAGGCGAAAAACGTCCTTCTCGCCTGCGGCGGATTCATGGCAGACAAGGACCTGCTGCACAAATACTTTCCTAGCTATTACACTGAGGACAGCTTCTACCAGATAGTCCCCTCACCCGCCAACGGAATTTCCCTGGCCAAAAGCGCCGGCGCAAGGCTCAATGAGGAGTGCACACTCGTCAAGGAAAGCGGCATGTGCTTTACGCCCGGTCCGCGCTCTCCGGGGCGTATCTTCGCAATGGATGGCTCCGTATTCGTCAACAAATTCGGCCGCCGATTCGTCAATGAGAGCCTGTGGAACCAGAATTATTCGGCAAACGCCCTGCTGCGCCAGCCCGACCGGGCGGTATATACGATATACAGCTCGGAGACGCTCGACTCCGTCATGGATTCGACGGAGCCATTTGATTTTCGCTCCAGCCGTGAGGTGTATATGGACTTTCTCAGGCAGGCCTCGGAAGAGGGGCGCGAGTGCCGCTTTTTTGACACACTCGCCGACATGGCGCGCTGGATAGGCGCCGAGCCGGAAGTCCTGGAAAAGACGATATCCGATTACAACCGTTATTGTGAAAACGGCTATGACCCCGAGCAGTGCAAGCCTGCGCGCTTTCTTAAACCGCTGCTCTCCGGCCCCTATCTGGCCATCAGGATAAAGCCCATGTACATAGACACCATCGGCCCCGTTGTTGTCGACGGCGCGCTGCATGTGCTGGGCGAGGATTCCAGACCCATCCCCGGCTTCTACGCCGCGGGCGTTATCGCCGCCGGATGGGAGGGACGCGATTATATGCGTTTCGGTTCCGCACTGAGCTTCAGCTCCACGTCCGGTCGACTGGCCGGAATGTCCATCGCACGCGACATGGGCAAATAGGTTTCAGCACATAAAATGAGATAAATTACCTTCCGAGCAATTAATGAGCCATTTTATTTCTGGCAATACTTGATTGTATCGGGAGGTATTTTTTATGCGGGAAAAAAAGAAGCCTAGTCTGGCCATGTGGATAATCGCAGGTATGCTTGCCGGTGCTCTGGCAGGCCTTATCTTCGCCCTGACGGACACGGCAGAATTCACCACCGAATGGCTGAAACCTATCGGTACCATCTACATCAATCTGCTCAAGGCGCTGGTCGTGCCTGTCGTGCTGTTTTCCATCGCGGACGGCGTGATCTCACTCAAGGACCTCAGGCGCGTCGGCAGCATAGGCGTAAAGACCTTTGTCTACTATCTGTGCACGACGGCAATCGCCGTGGTCATAGGCCTTGTGCTTGTGAGCCTTTTCAAGGGCCCGTTCCCTCCGCTTCCCGGCGCGGAGCTCTCGGCGCTGGAATATGAGGCTGTGGAGCCGCCATCCATCATGAGCGTGATCGTCTCCATTTTTCCAGACAATATCTTCGCGCCAATGGTAAACTCTGATATGCTCCCAGTTATCGTCATCGCCATATTCCTGGGCGCCGGCGTTCTGGCCTCCGGAGAGAAGGGCGTCAGTATCGGAAAGCTGATAAACGGCGCGTTTGAAGTCGTGATGAAAATCATGATGATGATAATTAAAATCACACCCATCGGCGTTTTCTGCCTGATGGCGAACGTGGTAGCAGTCAACGGCCCGGCCATCATCGGCCGGCTGGCAATTGTGTGCGGCGTCGCCTATCTGGGTTATATCGCGCATTTCGTGCTCGTCTACGGCCTCTCCGTCCGCTTTCTTGCGGGAATCTCGCCGGTGAAATTTGTCAAGGGCATCATCCCCGCGATGATAACGGCCTTTACGACCACCTCCTCCGCCGCGGCGCTGCCCGTCAATATCGAATGCTGTGCCGAACTTGGCGCCGAGCACGAGGTCAGCTCCTTTGTGCTGCCGCTCGGCTCGACGATAAACATGGACGGTACGGCCATTTATCAGGCTGTGGCAACAGTGTTTATCGCCTGCTGTTACGGCATCGAGCTCAGCCTCGGCGACATGGCGATGGTGGTCATCACGGCGACGCTCGCCTCCGTCGGAACTGCGGAGGTCTCCGGTGCAGGCCTGATAATGCTTGCCATGGTGCTCACACAGGTTGGTCTGCCTGTCGAAGGTATTGCCATCATCGCGGGAGTGGACAAGATATTCGACATGGGACGCACCGCGCTGAACGTGACGGGCGATGCAACCTGCGCGCTGTTCATCTCCAGGCTGGAACGGCGCAAAAACCGCGGGAGTGCGGACAGATGAGGCACAGGGCCATGATGATGGAATAGATATGAAAACATGCTGCGCGGGACCGTGATAATAATATCATGGTCCCGCTTATTTAATTTTCCGGAATCCAGGAACCTTTTCTTTCCGTATGTCACTTTTTACTGTATTTCAAACCTCCTGAAAAAGTCGGCTGAGGAATACCCGATCGCACATACAAGCGCCCCGCTGGGTATAAGGACCCAATACACGCTGTGCGCAAACCTGTCAAAAAGAGCGCCATAAACAATCTGGCCCACCGGCTGCGCGCACATTGAGAGCGTGAATACACAGGACATGACCTTACCCATCAGCCGCTCCGGCGTGCGTTCCTGTATTACGGAAACGGCACAGGTGGAGAAAAAGCTGCATCCAAGCTGGCAGACGCAGAACATAATGAGCAAGACTAAATAGCGCGCAAAAGCGCCCGCCGGCATCAAAAAGACAAGGCCGCAAAGTATCAGGCAAATCCCAAAAGCCATAAACACGATGTACAGACAGCGCAGGCGAATTCTTTTTGCCGATATTGCAACGCACGCGCTGCCCAGGACGGAGGCTATGCCCATTGCGCTCTCCGCCGCGCCATAGTGTTCGGCCGAAAGCCCAAGCACGCTGCGCACCAGATATGGAAATCCCACGACGGCAGTTCCCGCCACAAACAGGCTAACCAGTGCCGCCAGAAACAACAGCTTGAAAATACCGGGCTGCTCCCAGCGCAGAAAACGCAAACTGACGGACAGGTCCTCCTTTACGATCGCTCCGAGCCCCATCTTTTGCCCAGCCTTTTTGTATTCCAGCCGAATGAAGCACTCCAAAATGGCCGTTATAAAAAAACATACTACCGCCGCACAGAATACCGGACGTATCCCGAGCGCGGTGTAAAAAACGCTTCCCAAAAACGGGGTAATCAGTGAAGCTATCGACGCCACCTGATTGACGAGCGCATTCCCCTTAACGATGTTGTCCACGGACAGCATTTGCGGGATACAGGCCTGCACCGTTGGAGACTCAAAGGCACCCAGAACAGACAAAATTACCATAATCGCGCCAATCACGAAAATATCCTGCCCAGGTTTCATGGCAAAGCCGGCGATAAGTACGGACAGGCCGGAGAGGGCATCGAGCGACACCATTATGTTTCGGCGGTTTGCATGGTCAGCCAGAATACCTCCCAGAGGGGAAAGCAAAATGGTGGGAAGCAGCGACAGCGACAAAAGCCCCGCAAAAACGGAGGCTGAGCCGGTCTGCTCCAGCACATACATGGACAGTGCAAATCTCAATGTATAGTTCCCTGTCAGCGAACTGGCCTGCCCTAAAATCAATAAAGTAAAATTGCGGGTAAAAAGTTTCTGTCTCATTTTGCCCTCCGGAAAATTATGCCCCGCAGCAATTCAGACGCAAGGACGGCGGCACCGATTCCCTCGCAGCATATAGCAGCGGCTCTGCGTCCCTCGCCCGCGAGACGCTTTGCGCTAATCAGAAACCCGGCCCCAGCGGCCACAGAGATAACACTTGCTGCGAGTCTGAACATACGTCTTTCGCTGTATTTGCGAGCCAGGCATTTGCCCGGCTTATCTGCCGAAGCGTGGGTCCAACACTCGAACCGTGCAGCCAGATCCCCGACTTTCCGTTCAAATTCTTTCTCTGTCATCATTTCTACCTCCATATCATTATAATACCTAACGTTGGTATGTATATGAGCAAAAAATATTTAATCAAGTTATAAATACCGACCAAATGAATGTAAATATTCGAAATAAAATTGCCATACGGCAATTTTATTCCTGTTTATTGTCCGGCATCTTTTCGAAGAATTCATCCACCAGCGCATAAATGGACTCATCCATCAGGGGCACACCCATCTTCTCAAGCATCTCGCCGAGAAAATAAAATTTGTGCTTCATCTCCTCTTTGCTCGCTGGAAATACCGATGGCAGCAGCCAGAGACTGGTCAGCAGCGGCAGCAATTCCGCGATCTCCCGGACATACCCGGTGTGCAGGGAACCATCCCTGTTCCCTTCTTCGAGCAATTCCTGATAGTACGGCGTCAGAATGCGTCGGTTTGACTCTATCATTTCCACCAGAAGCCGTGGATTTTTAGTGATGGGGATTGCCTGTATAGTCATGTCTGTGCGAGCTTCGTCCGACTGATTGAGCCTGATAATCTCTCTCAGCTTTTGCAATGCGTTCAGGTCGGTACGTCCGCGTACCGCTTCAAATGGGTTGTTGGCAAAAAACATCCGGTCGCCGACCGCATCCATGATTTCCTCTTTTGACTTAAAATGGTGATAGACTGCGCCCTTCGACAGGCCGTTCAGCTCGTTTACTATGTCCTGAATGGTGGTATTGTCATAGCCTTTTTCCAGGAAGAGGCGTTGGGCTGCGTCCAAAATCCTTTCCACCGTTACCTCTGGATATTTATTCCGAGCCATTTAACAACTTCCTCTCATATACATACGTTTGGTATGTATTTATAATACACACATGTGTACCATTTGTCAAGATGGCTTTGGGCTATTTTTCTTCT
Source organism: uncultured Oscillospiraceae bacterium (assembly GCA_964609305.1). Taxonomy (GTDB): domain Bacteria; phylum Bacillota; class Clostridia; order Oscillospirales; family Oscillospiraceae; genus CAKSXP01. The sequence continues at coordinate 20,480 of CAZSRK010000003.1, read as the reverse complement.
GCGACAGCCGACGACAGTACAGTTTTTACTTAGAATTTACAACTTTTTTTCATGCAATCCGTCGCTTTACGGCAGATGGCTTTTATATAATAAGTACTGAACATGTATATTGCTCGGGTGGCACAGTTCAGTCCCTCCCTTTGCCTTGCACATTGCCATCACGGATTTCCTATTGTTGGACGAGGGGCCGTGGCTTTGACCTGCCAGCGATTTACACGGCGGTATATCATATTAAAAAGAGGCTGTGCATATGGAAAGTATCATTATTTACGGCAGCAAATACGGCAGCACCCGCCGCTATGCGGAGAAATTATCAGAAAAAACCGGAATTTCCGCCGTCAGCTGCAAGGAAGTTTCGAAACTTTCCTGCTGGGAAACCATCGTCTATATGGGAGCCCTCTATGCCGGCGGCGTCATGGGACTGGCCAAAACCTTAAGGCATTTTTCCCTTGGAAAAGGCCAGAAACTTATTATTGTCACCGTCGGCCTGTCTGATCCGGAAGATGCGCAGACAGTAAACAACATTCAAACCTCGCTGCAAACACAGCTGCCGACCGAGGTGGTAAGCCAGGCAAAAATATTCCATCTTCGTGGCGGGATCGACTATCGCAGGCTATCTCCCGGTCATAGGACGGTGATGGCGCTGCTGCACCAGGCCCTGCGCAGAATACCGGATGAAAAACAGTCTGCGGAAAACCGGGCACTCCTTGAAACCTATGGGAAACTTGTGGATTTCACGGATTTCAATGCTCTGGAACCAATTATACGTGAGCTCAACGGATAAACCTGACCAAAGAAAATCAGCAAAGGGCGCTGCCGATGGCAGTGCCCTTTGTACTAATTGGCCATGTTCGTGTTATATCTGAAAATTGCCGCAGGGTGTCAGGCGCGGGGAGCGGGCGCAGTTTTGCCGTAAGCCCCGCATTTTGGGCCTGGACCATACCCCACAGCTTACTGGAAAAACCCGTTGTCCGGATATTCCACCGGCTTTGCGGGGGACTGGAACGGTGCGGGCTTGTAGGTCGCGGTGGGGTCTGTCTTACGGGCGATACAATCGCCCTTTTTGCAGGGCTCGGTGTACAGCTCGCTCCAGCCCTCGTCCCAGGTGTCATAGGGCTCTATCAGATCCGGCTGGAGATTGTGCAGATCGCAGTAGGGTGTGTCCGTCTGAAGAGTCACATACAGCGGATGCCCCTCTTCGTCGCGATTGATGAACGCGTTTGGTGCCCACTTCGGATCCCAGTTGTCGATGTCGTCACCGCCGGCGAAGCCCACCAGATAGGGCTGCTGTCCCCAGCCAGGCCCGTCGAAGGGGGTGTTGAAGGTGCCATGCATGTCCAGACGGTAGATCTTCCACTCTCCGTCCTCAACGACAAAGCCAAAGCGGAATTTGCAGAAGCTCCAGAGAGATTTGATGCCCTCGCTGGTCACAAGGCTCTCGCAGCCGAGGCTGGAGAAATATCCCTTGGCGCTCTTGTTGTCCTTTGCCACTTCGATGGCGGGTGTCATCAGCTCATGGCAGTATATCCTGCCGGACAGCCCCTGCTCGGACGCCTGAAGAAGGCCTGTGTAGTGGTTCCTTATTCCCTGCGCACCCTCATAGACGTTCCCGTTGAATATCGCGCGGACACCGGGGGTCTTGAGTGCAAAGCACTCCTCCTGTTCTTTCCAGCGATGCGCGGAGTGCAGATTCTCATAGCGGCACATGAGATTCATTATCTTCTGTGCGGATTCGTGCCGCGCAATCTCAAGCTGCTGCTCCTCCACTACCTTTTCAAGCTTTTCAAGCCGTTCGTATAACTCCTGTATCTCCACTTACAAAACCACCTTTCTATAAAATTTATTATGCCAGGTCGACAGCCGTATTCCACGCTGCCGTCACGGCATCGACGATCTTTCCGCTCTTTACGCAGTCGCCGCAGCTGACCGTGTCGTAGCAGTACTTGCGAAGCTCCTGATATACCTCCTGCCGCGGCTTCAGGCCTACGGCGTATATGACCGTATCCGCTTCAAAGAGCTGCTCCCCGTCCGGGCTGGAGGCCCTGACGCCATCCTTGGTGACCTCGACAACCTTAGTGTTCACAAAGCCTTTTATATCGTGCTGGTCCCAGAGCCACATAAGTCCGCCGCGATGCATCCTGTTATCCTCCGACGCGAGCGTATCCGTCATCTCTATCACCCTGACGCTGTGTCCGTCGCTGGCTAGGCTGGCGCCTACCTCGCAGCCGACCTGTCCACCGCCGATGATGACGACACGTTTCCCGACTTTCTCAGGATGATAATACGCATCCGTGGCATAGATCACGTTTTCCCCGTCGATGCCCGGTATCCGGGGGACGACAGGAGCCGCACCCGCCGCAACGATGACGGAGTCAGGCGAGAGCTTTTCGATAAGCTCCTCGCTGCCCTGCGTATTCAGAAGCACCTGTATACTCAGCTTGTTCACCTGTCGGATCAGATACTGCATATATTTATCAAGCTGCACCTTATGTTTGTCGTGACGGGCAAAGCGGATAGTTCCGCCCAACTCGCTTTCCTTCTCGGCAATGATGACCTCATGCCCGCGCTTTGCCGCGGTTATAGCCGCGACCATGCCGGCCGGGCCGCCGCCGACGACAAGGACTTTTTTCTTTTCCGTCACGGGGTGCTGTACCATATAGCGCGCCTCATGCCCGAGCATGGGGTTTACCATACAGCGTGTCAGATAAAATATCTTTTCGCCGGCCAGACAGTTCTGGCACCGCAGACAGGGTACGATCTCCTCAGGCTCATTCCGGCGCAGCTTACTGGGAAGCTGTGGGTCGGCCATAAGGGCGCGGGCCATACCGATCACGTCCGCATGTCCCTCTGCCAGGATCTCCTCGGCAAGGTCAGGGGACACAATGCCGCCGAGAAGGACAACTTTTGCGTTGACGCCGCCGGCCTTGAGGGCCTTGGCCGTCGGCAGATGCACCGCCTCGGGCATGTAGTTGACGCTCTGTGTCCAGTGGTCAAGGCCTGTCCCGCCGGAGACGTTGACAAAGTCTATGTACGGGTCGGCCTGCTTGACATAGTGCACGAGTTCTTCCAGGGTGTTACCGTCCGGAGTGTGCTCAAGCCCGATGCGCAGTTCGATCGGGAAATCCTCCCCGACCACTTCCCGTATGCGCTTTATCACCATCATCGGGAATTTCATGCGTCCATCGATCGTCCCGCCGTATTCGTCGGTGCGCTTGTTATAACGGGGCGACAGGAACTGGTTGAGCAGCATGTCGTGCGCGCTGTGTATCATGCACATCTGGAAGCCGCTGTCCTTGAGGAATTTTGCGATGTCCGCATAATACTCGACGGCTTTGAGGATCATCTCCTCGTCCATCTCCTTGACCTCTATACCATCCTCCCTGACAAAGCCGACCGGCCCCATGGGCTGCGTGAAATAATTGGACTCATAATCGGCGTTGCAGCCGGCGTGATTGACCTCGGCCGAGGCCACCGCCCCATGCTGACGGATCGCATAGGCAAGCTCCGTAAATGCCATCTGGGTCCTCCAGTTCGTGCTGTAACGGTTTAGATGGCCGCCGTTGTCTCCGTGCCCTCCCGGCCCGGTGATGTTGCCCTGGGTCACCTGCGCCGCGCCGCCGCGCGCCTTTTCCTCAAGATAGGCAACGCCAAGATTATTGGGTGCGCCCTCGTTCACATGCGCTATGGCGCACGGCGGCAGGAAAATGCGGTTGCGGAAATAAACATTCCTCACGGTAAACGGCTCCAGCAAGTGCTTATATCTGGACTCCAAATACAAAAACACCATCTCCTTTCGGTTATTTCGGAAAAGCGGTTCATACCATATAATTATTATAATCCGACTCTTTCCGAAAAGGAAATTGCAAATTTCAATATCTTTATCCGGTTATGCCAATTTTGCATAGCCATTTTCCCAGAGGATGCGCTATGTCGCACAAAGTTGACAGATTTGTGCGGCTGCATTACAATAGTTTAAATACCCAAAGCAACATAAGCGATGCGAAACCACGGCGCATGACGCCGTATTTTCACACGCTCAACTCAGCGAGGTGATTCTTTTACATGGAGACCCGGCTTTTGGAAGCGTTTCTGGCGGTTGCCGACTATCTGAACTTCAGCCGTGCAGCGGAATCCCTTTATATCTCACAGCCGACGCTAAGCAAACAGATACATGAGCTTGAACAGCTGCTTGGCGTACAGCTGTTCTTTCGCAGTGGACGTCCCGTGTCGCTCACGGAGCAGGGAAAAAGGATCCTCCCCATCGCAAGGCATATTGTGGCCGACATAGAGTTGATGAGACAGGGACTTGCCGGTTCCGGCGATGAGTTTGAGGCAAACTCCATCTTTTACGTCGGTATCGACAGCCGGCTGCTGCAGAACACCGCCTGCAAGCTGAGGATATCCCATGCGCTGAATCTTCTGCACAAGAAATACCCGAACCTTAAAATAAACACGAGGCGGCTGGTGGAGCAGGAATGCACCCAGTCCGTGCTCCAGCGGCAGGACGACGTAACTTTGTCCCTGCTTTATGAAAAGGGAGGCGGCGCTGAACAGATCAACAGTACCGTTTTTCTGGAGGATTCGCTCGTACTCATGGTTTCAAACGAAGTGCTGGAGGAGCTTGGTTCGTCGGATCCTGCGGTCATACTCTCGAAAATGAGCATAATGCGAAACAGCCAGGATATTCGGGAGCTTGCCACTTTCTCCAACATATCTGAGGCTCTCCGCTGCGATTCCACCGTGGAATACTATGAAAACGTCGACCTGGCATTCATGGACCTGTGCGCCGGCAAGGGTGTGCTCCTGTTACCAAAGGCTTTCCAGTCCGAATTTTCCACCGAGATCCTCTCCGCGATCGAGATACCGGGCGATATTGCCAGGATCTATTACTCATTTTTCTGGCTGAAGGACAACCTGAACCCCTATATAAATGAACTGTACAACTTCCTGAAACTCAGCTTTCGGATGAGATAGCGTATAGCTTTCAAAATGGGATAATTACAAAACCGTGCGGTGCCCTCTTTGGCGCCGCACGGTTTTGTATACATACTGTCTATGTCCCTCTTGCCCCATCGCCGCTCTGGTCCGCCTCTTCTGCAGTCTCAGTTGAGACTTCTATATCCCGGGCCGCGAAGGTATTGGCCTGTACCATACTCTCAACGGGCCCGATCATATACTGATTCCTTCCCCTGTTTTTCGCCGTATAGAGCAGGTTGTCTGCGTCCCGGTACAGATCTTCAGCGGTCCTGTCCGGTGTAATGGGCTGAGCTCCTATACTGCATGATATAGCCCTGTTATCCATCCTGATCCTCTGAATGCTCTCCATCAATCTCTGAAGCTGACCCTCAAGAAGCGGCCGGGTAGTCGGGATATAGATCAGTATGGCAAATTCATCGCCTCCTACACGTCCGATAAGCCCATCTCCGCCAAAAATAGCATTCATCGCGAGCACAGCTTCTTTCAGCACCCTGTCTCCCTCCGGATGCCCGTAGAGATCGTTTATCTCCTTAAATCGGTCCATATCAACCATGACAAAATATCCGGTCGCGTCCCTCTGAAAATTAAAATGGCTCAGGACCCTTTTGCTGGATTGGAAAAACGCTCTCCTGTTCATGGCCCCGGTCAGAACTCCCGCCTCATATATGTATTATAACGACGGTTCAGAACCAGGAATATCGTGACCAGGACCATCATTGCAAGTATCCCAAACAGAAACTGTATCTGCAGGTGTACCATATCGTCATATCCGTCATCCGGCAGGGTAACACCCTTTTGCTGCAAAACAGAGACCATTCTTTGAACAAAATACAGCGCGACAGCAACCGAGGAAATTATGGCCAGAAGGATAATACCGACAAGGGGCAGAATATTTAAACGATCAGAGGCCTGAACAGTCTTTGCCGCCTCAAGTCTCTGCACGAATTGATTCCATGTAGGGGATCGCATTATATGCCAGAAAAGTACAACCAGCCCGGCCGACAGTAAATTTGCGACGATATTATTCAAGGTAAAAAAACTTTCTACTGTGTTCAGCAGCGTCAGACCCGCTTCGGGGAAAAATATCCACATAGTACCATAAACCAGCGCGGAATGGATAGTCTGCCCAAAAAAGGATACTACGCCCATCCACACTCCCGAAGGCCGTCCTTTTTTGGCAGCCATATATAAAACTCCTATCAGAAGGCCAAACAGGGCGCGGCTTCCAACGCTGAGAAGAAAACTCTCCACCGGATATCCGCTCATAATGGGAGAGAACAGCCGGTCAAAAGGCATGACATAGCTGGCTGAGGCCTTCCACATACTGGCCAGTCCAAAAACAGTGCCCACCGCCATAGATTCTAGTGGCCCCAGCAACGCCCCTGCCAGCAGCACCGGGATATAGGCGATGGTGATGGAGATAGGCTCCGCATGGAAATATCCAAGGAAAGAAAACGACATCAGAAGCTCCAGTGCCACCAGGATCCCAAACAGATACCAGCGGATGCTGCTATGCCGCTTTGCTCCATACTCCATCAAAAACACCTCCTATTGATTGCACATATGAAGGGCTGTCCCTGCCTGAGCTTATCCTCCGGACATACATTGCCCGGACATCACCATTCTCATGATACGCCGAAAGTCGTCCCGTAGTTCCCGGGATGAGTCCGGGCAGCTATCGTTCACAGATCCCCTGCCTGGCTCAGTATTCTTTTTTCCGCCTGCGCTACCGGGAGCGGGGTGGAAAACAGGAATCCCTGGAATATATCACATTTAAGCTGACGAAGGGCGACCGCCTGCCTCTCATCTTCTACGCCCTCGGCCAGAATGGTAAGACCCATCTCGTGGCCGGTCCTGACCAGCGCCTCCAGAAGGATCCTTCCCTGTTTCGTCCACATATTGTCCACCAGATATTTATCCAGCTTCAGGCCGTCCATCGGGTACTGCTCCAGATCCCCAAAAGAGGAAAAGCCCGCTCCAAAATCGTCAAAGATGACGCGCACACCCATGCTGCGTATGTCCCTGATATTTCTGAACATCTGCTCCCTCTGAGGCATATCGATTGTCTCGCTCTCCGTTATCTCAAAGACAAGCTGCTGCCTTGAAAAATAATGCCTTTCAAGCAACTTACCACAGCGTTCAACAAAATCGTCCAGAGCGAATGTACTTCTTGCAAAATTACAGGAGATAAAAAAGTCCTGAATCCCCTTATCATACAGCCTGTCCAGAAATCTGCACACAAGCTCCAGATTATATAGATCCAGCCGCTCCAGCCGACCCTCGCGCTCCAGAAGAGGTATGAACCGGTCCGGGTTCAAAAGCCCTTTTTCGGGGTGCTGCCAGCGGGAAAGAGCCTCACATCCGACGATTTTTTTGTCGGCATCCACGAAGAACTGCAGATACAGCATAAACTCACCCTGCCGTATTCCGCGGTCAATTTCCGCCAGAAACTGTCTCTCCTCCTGACAGGCCTCGCACCGCTCAGTCCCGCAGACCCGGTAATCGGTATTTTCCCGCCGCGCGCCAAAAGCGCACTGCCTTGCATGGAAAAGCAGCGCATGCAGGCCGCAGTCCATGGCCGAGAGGGGGCAGACGCCGGCCACGACATCGTGGCGGAGCAGGCTGCCTCCCGCTATGGGAAAAGACCGGATAGCTTCAAGCGCCTCCCTCGTCCAGGTTTCTGCGATATTCTGACTGCCGGACTGCTTGAGCACCACAAGGTCTGTCCCAAAGGCCTTAGACAGAACGTCCGTGTCCTCCGACAGCTCCCGAAGCTTACTTGCGGCATAGCACTGAAACTCCGCTGCCTGTTCGTATCCTATCAGGCGTTCAATGTGACCCAAGTCGCATTGGAAATAGATAATATAATAAAGAGCGCGGTTTTCCCGATTGACAACTCCAGGAAAAATCTTTTCCAGATACGTCTGTGTCCCGACGCCGGTACGTTCGTCTGTGAGTACGGCTTCCTCCGTCCGCCGGAGGCTGCGCCTGAAACGGCGTATTACCACAAGCAGAGCCGCCAGAAGAAGGCAGACCGAAACACCCAGGCCGATAACGGCAGGAAGCAGTGCGCCAGAATCGTCCGTGCGCACGCTTTCTGCTGTTTCCAAAATGGCCCCGGTCCACTCCGTCTGCGTTCGCTCCGAGATAAATTCCCTGAGCTGCGAGCGAAACTGCTCCGGCGCAATGTCGGTAATGAAAAGCTGGTATACGCTCAGGTCGTTCTCCGTTTCCGTCTGAAAAAGGACCAGCGGCTCAGCCTCCGTGTGGGCATACTCCTCGTCCTGAGCACAGCCGGAGATCAGGTCCACCTGCCTGTTTTCGGCGAGTTGCTCATGGCGATCTTCCGTCCCGGGCTCATAATAGCGCAGATCGTACTCGTTTTCCTGCGCAAATTCCCGAAGCATGGAGGGAATAGTCCCCTGAAAGTCATCAGTCGCCTCATCATAATATTCAAGTGGGTAAAGCGAGGGATTTCCCGCCACATAAATGGTCGTGTCACTTCCCGCCATTTTGACACCTCTTCTCTTTATCCGGCACGGTCCGGGAATACACGCTGCCGTCTGCCGTGTATCATCTGGCGATTTTTGATGTGCTGTCAAAATCCAGTAAATTTTCTGTAATACAATCGCCAATCATTTATATTCGATCTTTTTTCTCTCGATCCGGCCCCAGGTGTTTTTCTTTTTCTTATACCCGATCAGGGCCATCATCCGCACCCATGCCATAACAAAGCGCAGGCAGGATACCTCCACGGCACACAGACCGATCGCCTTAAACACATCCGCGGGGCGCAATTGCAGGTCAATGGTGTGAACCCGGGCAAAAAACGCCGTGAGTGACAGGACCGCGGTATAGACAACATATATACAGAAAAACAGGATCATAAACGGAACATTGATAAGATCCACGGCAAAGGCCAGCAAAGTGGTCAGGACGCCAAACACCTCAATATAGGGGGAAAACAGCTCATAAATCAAAAAATAGAGATAGGATATGAAGCTCACTGCCCCGTATTTGGGGTTGGCCATGATATGCCAGTATGTTATCATGCTCTGAAACAGGCCGATATGCCAGCGTCTGCGCTGCTTGCACAGATCCCCGAACTTTTCCGGCACCTGGGTCCAGCACACCGCGTCCGTCGCATAGCGAATACGGTAAGGATGATCATTCTCACGACAGAACACATGGAGCTTGACCACCAGTTCCATATCTTCCCCCATTGTGGTCGGGTCATACCCGCCGGCAGCGATAACGACGTTTTTCTGAAACAGGCCAAAAGCGCCCGAGATGATTATATTTCCATTGAACTTGTCAAACAGGATACGTGACGCCAGAAAGGATCGTTCATACTCCAGCACCTGCATACAGGCCAGAAGCTTCTTCGGCATCCGATAGCTGACAACATGGCCGGCCCGGATCTCAGCGCCGTTGCATGGCCTTACCGTCCCACCTACCGCCACTACGTTTTCATCCTCCAGAATCGGCCGTACGATCTTTTCCAGAGAATCATACTGCAGGACTGAGTCGGCGTCAATACACAGAAAATAGGGGTATTTGGAGACGTTTATCCCCATATTAAGGGCGTCCGCCTTGCCGCCGTTCTTTTTGCAAACCAGCGGGATGGGCACCTTACATGACCGGCTCTCGAACAGGGCGATATCCGGCTGGCAGGGAATCCTGCGCTGTATCGGGCGATTGACCGGGAACATATGAAACGCCTGCCTGACCACCTGCACAGTGTCGTCAGTCGATCCGTCGTCCACAACGATAATCTCATAGAGCCTGTAATTGAGTGCCAGCAGGGACCTTATCGTTGACTCAATGGTAACTCCCTCATTATGGGCCGGCACAATTACAGACACCGGGATGTAGTACTCATCAGATAATTCATTTTTTCAGCAGGTTGCGGCGTTTTGAGGCATAGAGGTCAGATGAGCCGACGGTAACCGATAGAAACAGAAAGCTGGCATATCCCACCATGTAGATAATAAAGAATATTTCCACACACAGGAGAAAGATCTGTATAAAATCCCTCATACGCTGACGGCCGCCTCCTTTCCCTCTTCCATCCTTTCCTGGCTCTCGGCCATTTCTCGGCTCTCGAGACGGTAGACAAGCATCTCCCGGGCAAATCGGTCATTTCCGGCAATATGCAGCAGTTGCTCATATGTAAGGCCAAGCGCCTCCAGACTCACGGCGGCATTATAGCGCACATACCAATTGGAATTGTGCATGGCCTGCGACAGCGCATCTACCACATCCGCTCCCTGATACCCTGCCAGAGACGACGCTGCGATGGCAGTAAACTCCCAATTGCGCGAATCCGGCTGAGCCACGAGCTCAACCAGCGCCCCATGCGCCAGCGGATATGGATATTTTCCCAAATACCTGATCGCAGCAAGACGCAGTTCCTTATCCCTGTCTGTGTCGGTCAGTATACGCAGCATCTGTTCACAGTAATCGCCGCTTTTAAACCGTATGTAATCGAGCAGGGCCCGCTGTGTCCCGGTCGGAAACTGCTCGAAACGCTGCCAGATTTCTACGATCAGCGCGGCGCTGTCCCCCTGAAAAGTCAGCAATGTCTCGACCAGGATCTTGTTGTGCAGTCCCGCCCCAGGCAGATCTCGCAGACGCAGCAACGCCTGCACGACGCTCTCAACACAGCCGAATGCGCACAGTGCCTTTAGCGTGTTGACCCGGCAGTAAATACTTCGCTTGTCCAGATAGGCCAGCAGTTCCTGATGCAACGGTTCCATCTGAGTATACTGTCCGACCAGGTGTCTGGTCAGAAAGTGACAGTAGTAGGCGGCCTGCGTATCCTCACGATTCTGATATACCCGGGCCAGGGCCAGAAAGGCTGGCCGCAATTGAGAAAGGTATGCCCGAATATCCACATTTTGAGCCGTCTTCTGGTCGAGAAACTGGTCAAATGCCAGAAGATTACCAACCCGGGAGAGATACCGTTCCATTTGTGAGATATGCCCGGAGCTGATAGGCAGGCCGTCCCGGATAAGCCGGAACTGAGAGTCCGCCATTGAGGAGATGCGTTCTACCTTCCGCTCCAACCGTCGCTGCCCGGAATTGAGATATATGCAATAGATAATGTTGAACACCAGCATGCTCAGGCACACAATGCCGTATCCGTATAAAAGATATTCAGCACCCACTGTGTACAACTCCTTCCCAACATGCCTCAGAGCCTAGCTGTCCAGCCCTGCCCAATACTCCTGCAAAATATAGTAGGATTCCTTTAGCCGTTCGTGATATGTCACGGTTTTCCCCCAGCCCTCGAGCTCAAATGCGGCCATTGACGCGCGGTGCTCATTGCTCTCACCCAAGATCAGGCCGGCATATATCTCCTCAATATGCAGGTTCTCAATACCATAGTTTTCATAGTAGTCATCGTGTATCATCATTTCCGAGGGGTTGGAAAAATTCAGCAACTGCCACGGAATGCGTATCTCCACGCCGCTTTCTGTAAAGCAAAAGTCCGCCAGGGAGTCAAAGTCCTCGCTGTCCGGGTTGGCGTTGCCACAGCGAAGGATACCTGTCTCATACACCTCCCCGACTGTCAGGGATGTGTCCAGCTGCGGAACCAAATCGCCCAGCTTCATCGCCATATTGATGTTTACAAATACCGGGCTGTCCGCCGCCGGCGGGTCAATGTAAGGGTCTCCTATATAATAGGATTCCCAATGGGTAGACTTGAGCACCTCATAGCGCTCCTGTACCACCACGCGGCTATCCTCTGTCCCGTCAATACAAATGACAAAGTCACAGGCCCGCTCAAAGGTGAGGTCGAAGTTTTCACAGTAGGTACTCCCCGATTTTGGCGTGATGTCGAGGGGGATATACAGCGTGTCTGTCACTGGGCTGAACCCCTCTCCTTTCACATAAAAATAAAGAAATTTCTCGTCATACTTCATAGACAGGGTGCCGCTGTCTGTCTCCAGAACAATATCCTCCTGCGTCCATTCAGAGTAATTTCCGTCCACATAGCACACGCTTTCCTCCTCTCCGTGATCAAATGTGAGCAGGCCGAAGTACTGCTCATTGGTTTGATAGTCGCTCCAGTATGGGGTGTTGTCCAAATCAATGGCGTAGAGGGTATTCCAGGTGCGCTTGAACCACTCGTCCTGCCAGGAGAACAGGCAGCTGCCCGCGCTGCCGGCATTCATGATATCCTCATAGCATTCAATTAGATACCGGCCCTGCTCCTGCTCCGTAACATGGCCCTGGCTGCGTCCGGTGTTCTCATCCACCTGTGCCCGGCCCCGGCCGGTGGTGATACCGTACTCGGAGATGACAACAGGGATATTGTGGAAGTTATTGATAGCCCTGAGATAGGCGTAATAGGTATTCAGCCGTCCCTGACTGTCGTAATAGTCCGCTTCTGTGAGATAATCGTGGACACTGGGGGCATTCAGCAACTCCAGGCGGTGTTCGATGGTTTTCACCTGGTTCTCGCCAAAAATACTCTCCAGCTCCTCCTGCGTATATGCTTCAGCTTCCAGTTCCGTTTCCAGGTAATCCGGGAAATATGGGTAGATGTGGTAAGAGGCGAAGTAGCCGGAAATAAAACTGTCTGTGGGCTGAATGTGCTCCACATTGATGACAGCATTTTTAAAACGATAGGTCGTGGTTACCAGAGAATATGTAAAGGGATCGGTGGTAGGCCAGTTGGAAAATGCCACCAGCCGCTGCTGCTTATATCGGGTAGACTCATATTCAATGACACTGTCCCCCAGCTCCGCCAGCATAGCTTCAAAAGGCGTAGTTCCCTCCGTAGTTGCCATATAGGTCCCCTGATAGCTGGTACGGTTGGGATTATTCTGGTTGGTATAGGTCACCAGGCTGGCCTCCCACTTCACCCCCAAGATATACCCAAGCACCCACCGGGAGACATAATGCCGGTAATAGCCGGAGCCATCTCCGTCCCGGCCCAGATGAAACCGGTTGCCGTGGAGGATGTCCACGATGACCTTGCAATCCTCGATCAACTCCGGCAGCAGCCCATCGTCAAAAGCATCTTTGTGGGAGTTGTGAGAATAGTCGTCTACCCAGACGCCGTGGAGCAGCCACAGGGGCTCCTCTCCTGCCTCCTCCCGGGCTGTATTATACTCGTAAAAGGCATTGTAAAAGTCGTCGTGGAGGATAGTATACACCCGGACTGTGTTGGCCCCCAGCTCCTGGATGTAGTCGAACCAGCGCATATAGGTTTCCTCGTCGATGGAAAAATCCGTGGCCCATTCCCCGGGGATTCCTACACCCATGTCCACTCCCCGGATCTCAAAAGGGGTATACTCCCCATCCCGCTCCATATATATGGTGTCCGTATCCGTCTTCATAAAAGTCGTAACAGCGGCATTGGGATGAAAGTTATAGGCCCAAGTAATAATACCCACACCATCCGGCAAAGCCAAGCACCACCAGTACACACATACAGATAATGCAGATAATGAATTTTTTCAAGGCGCAGCCTCCTGTCGGTCAGTGGTTATAGGTCTTGTTCCGGGATTCATGACAGTACTGCCAAATCGTGTGGATATTCTCGTCCAACCACTCCCCCCGCTCGTAGAGCCAGTCCTTCAGTTGCGCTACCGCTTCCTCATGACTGTGTAGATTTCGCTCTGCCGGTAAAAGCGGCTCATACTCCGTCATAGCCTGTGCCCAGCGCTCGTTGTTGCGCTCAATTGCCGGCCCCAAATAGTCCAGGGTTTCATCAATATAGTTCATCAGATACGCATCGCTGAAAACCGTTTCCCGCAGCTCCCAATACCGCTCCAAAAGCCGCTCTACAAAACGCTCCGACTTACACCGCATGAAATACCATGTGTGGCTTACCATCTCCAATTGGTCTGGCGGCACAGGATCCGTGGGGAAATTATCGCAGGCGTTATTAAAATCCCATACTGCCAGCTTATATTTCCCGCTCAGATCCTTGTAAATATAGGTGGAATAGCGCCCAGCATCCATATTGAGGGAAAACTCATTGATCAAGAAATAATCGATGAAACTGTCCTCATCAATGTAGTTCCAATATCCGTAGTCATCGGTGTCATGGTCATAGGAATACAGGGACTTTTCAAACGCTGCAAAATCCAGCTCAATCCGCTCCCGCAGCTCCTCTGTCAAAGCTGTCCGCTTAGGATATCGAATACTGATATCCGACCGCAGGCTCAGCATACGCTCCAGATAGGAATAAACATCCCGTATACCGTCTAAGTCCTCTTCCACTGTCCTATCCCCACGGAGCAGGTACCCTGTCACGGAGGTACCGTAGGCCGTATCACTGAGGTTCAGCCGGCAGTCGTTGCCATCAGTAATCGTCTCCACCATCAGGTAGAGCCCCTCATATTCCCCGTTCAAAATCAGCTCACAGTAGCGGACATTGGGGGCCCATTCCATAATTTCCCCCGACAGGTTATACCACAGGTAGTTGCGCACCAGGGATTTGTCCATATACGGCCCCATACAGCACCCAATCGCTGTGGGCGTCCATGCCCATAACTGAAACGGGATTATCCTCCCCGTCTTCATCCACAAAGTTCAGGCGATAGGGAGCCTTCTCAAACAGCCGGGATGCATGTCCGCGGATCCGTATTTCAGAAATTGTCCTCAACGCCGCTTCATCCGAGGGATGGTTATTCCTGTCCTGATTGTCGATGATGGACAGCTCCACATTGACAACATCCCGTCCATCTTCCGCAATGGTATTAATGGTTTCGCCATAGGCGTCCGTCTCTCCCGTCGCAGCTCCCGGAATCTCCTGCCCATTTGTATCAATGATGACCAGCGGCAGATGAGTACACAGCTCACTCTAGTCACAGTCGCAGCCAGCGTCCGGCCCCCGTGCCGTCAGATGCTGATGGATACGCTCGGCACCGTCATCCCTGTCGAGAACAGTCGCAGCCAGAGCGCAGAAGAGAACGAGCACCGCCATGGAAATGCCCAGAATCTTATTTTTCACCCGTTCCGCCTCCTTGCCTCCGACGCTTCGTATCAGCCGCCAATCTCATCATTCTGAACAACGATATTGAAATACTCTATATCCCCGATCTCATAGACCGAGTCCGTTATGCTCCTGGCCGGAGCCCCGGTCCTTCTGTCTCTGTTCAGATACTTTCCGTTCAGTTCATATATGAACTCGACACTGCTTTCCGTGGTGTTTTTTGACCGGAGGATTGCCTTGCGGTTATAGTACTGGAATATCAGCGCCTCGACCTTTGTCTCATTATTTCGTGCTGTACGCAGTATAAGAAGCACCCGGTTGTCGTTGCGTATCCTTCCGAAAATAAGCAGGACTAAAAAGACAAAGACGCTTCCGGCGGCCGCGACCAGATAGTCTCCCGCGCCACAGCAGATGCCGACAACAATTGCCCAGAATATGTATATCGTATCCCTCGAGTCCTTGATGGCTGTCCTGAACCTGACGATCGACAGGGCACCGACCATACCGAGGGACAACGCGATATTGTTCCCGATTACGATCATGACCGTGGTGGTGACCACAGTCAGGAGCATCAGTGAAATATTGAATTTGGAGCTGTATATGCTTCCGCTGTGGGACAGGCGATAAAGACAGGAAAATAAATGCCGCTATCACCGTAGCCACCAACAAGCGTATAATAACGGTTTCCGCCGAAAGGTCTCCGCCACTTTCCAACAACTCATATAAGTACTCTCTCATACGTCCTCCCCTTATTCCATATATACGATTTATCCTATCAGGCCCAGTGTGAACTCAGGCCCAGTGTGAACTGTCTTGCCAGGCAATATTTACTGACAGACAGCTCCGGCCTGTAAACATCGTTGAGCAGATCCTTGATATAACTCAGCAGGAACCCGTTATACTTCACCTCCAGCACCATGCTGAAGGGATCGAGCACCGAAGTCATGGAAAGATTCGGCGAAAACAGGTCCATACATGTCTCTGTCGCGGTGATCTGGCTGTCCAGCGTAAGCCGGATGTTGTTTTCTCTTGCGATAAAGGCCTGCCTGAGGTATTCGACTATCGTCCTTGGACGGTAGCAGCGTAAGCTAAGAAGACCATAGCACTCTGCCGCGAACGTTTCCGAATACTTCAGCAGCGGATCATAATTACCGCGGCTTAGCAAGATAGCGTCCTCCCGTGATATACTCAGCGATCGCTTCTTCTGATACTGTCCCTGCTTCTGCTTGATCTCCAGCTTCGCAGAGGTATCCCCTGGGTCGTATATCCGCAGGCGTATCTTGCGGCGCAGCTCCATGCCATCGACCTTGTCGTGGAAATCCTGGTCATCTATCGTATCGAAATAGAGGGAACGGATTTTATATCCCAGAGCGCCGTTATGCTCATCAGCGATCATGACACGCGAAAGCCGGGACCGGAGCTGCGCTCCTTCCGCAACGTTGATAGCGAATTTCTTTTCCTGCCGCAAAACCTCGTTCATACAAATATCTCCCGCACGTATTCTGTCCCTGTTCCGAGCGATCCTTTCCCCCTGCGGGGAACTCGCCGGGAACATCTGATTTGCAGCTCCCGGGTCTTGAAAGTTCGCAGCAATGCCGTATCAGATGCAGGGGCTGGAACGACAGCAATATCAGTCGTCTGAGCCAGAAAAGATGTGTAAATAAAATCTCAAATCTTTACTTAAAACATCATCACGGCTCTTTTGCACAGCAAAAGAGCCTCAGGGATCCCTGAGAGCCTATGTAAATTATTGTATCACTGCTAAAGTAAAAGTACAACACAGAATTTTTCTGTTTTGATCGCCGTGCTCTCTGAACCCGGACGGGCCTGTGTTACAGGCAGAAACATACGTGCACAGATGGACGTACATGCAAGAAACCGGCCGGATCCCCCCACCTTTTACGGTTGGCGTCCGGCCGGTTTGTTCATTTTATCTCAACACCGGAATTGTTGCGCTTTTGCAGATAGCGCACGATGCAGGACAGTGTAAAGTTCACAATAAAATACAGCAGCATCGCAAACCCGAACAGCAGAAACACATCCCTTGCCGTTATCTGCCGTCCAACTACGTTATAGAAAATACTCATCAGGTTCTTGGTGCGGAACAGAAGCTCCGCGACAGCCACCTGAGCCATGAAAGAGGTATCCTTGACTACGGTGATGATCTGACTTAGCATGGTGGGCACTATGCGTCTGAAGCACTGGGGAAGAATAATATACCACAGCGTGCCGGCCATCGTGAAGCCCTGGGAGTGGGCCGCCTCAAACTGGCCAGCCGGGATAGCATTGAGTCCGCCGCGGACGATCTCGGCCATCATGGCAGAGGTGAACAGGACATAGGCCATTGCGCAACGGGACCAGTCGCTCGGCAGGGGTGCCGCGATGTAGCACACCATGACCCACAGCAGGTTCGGCGTGTTGCGGAACCACTCGATATAGGCCCCGGCCAGCTTCCGCAACGGCTTTGGAGCATATGAGCGGATCAGACCCAGAATCGTGCCAAACACAATCGACAGCAGGATGGCGATAGCCGCAACCCTAAGCGTAATGGCAAACCCCTTGAACAGATATGTCAGGATCGCAGGGGTGAAAAGTTCGCTCAGATAATCGAACATTATACGGCCGCCTCCTTTCCTGCGGTTTCAGAAGTGTTCTGAATATCCTGCCGCTTGAGCTTCTCCTCATATCTGCGCGCCCAGGTAGACAGCGGGAAGCAGAGGCAGAAATACAAA
Organism: uncultured Oscillospiraceae bacterium; assembly: GCA_964609305.1. GTDB lineage: Bacteria > Bacillota > Clostridia > Oscillospirales > Oscillospiraceae > CAKSXP01. The sequence continues at coordinate 2,816 of CAZSRK010000003.1, read as the reverse complement.
ATACCGCTGATCAGATAGGCAGGGCCATAGCTGGCATTGCCGTTGGTTGCCCAGTTGTTGGCCACATACATCAGGTCGCTGCCGGCAACCATCGCCAGCACGGAGGTGTTTTTGATCAGGTTGACGCACTGGTTGACCAGAGGAGGCAGGATAATCTTCACCGTCTGAGGCAGGATTATAAGCATCATGGTCTGCAGATGGGTGAAGCCCTGGGAATAGGCGGCCTCAAACTGACCCTGAGGAATCGAGCCGATGCCGGCCCGGACTACCTCAGATATATAGGCGCCGGTATATACTCCCACGCACAGCACGCCGCAGGCAAAAGCCGGCAGGGAGACGCCCACATAGGGCAGCGCAAAAAACACAAAGAAAAGCTGGATCATCAGCGGAGTGTTCTGAAAGAACTCCACATAGACTCGGGCTATAGCCCTGGGCAAACGGTGATGAGCCGAGGAGATCAGTCCGAAAATGACACCTAGAACAAGGGCCAGTATCAGGGCAAGGACCGCGGCTTCCAGCGTGGTGAGGAAGGCACGCAGCAGCACGGGCCAGTCGCTGAACAACCGCTGCCAACGCCAAGGGGTCAATATCTGTTCGATCATTGATAGAACCTCCTCCAAATGACGGAGTCACACTCCGTCAGGGGCATCCCGATCACTTTACCGGGGTGCTCCTGACGGAGCCGGAACCCGGTGGTTCCGGCTCCTTTTGGGAAATATCCGGCTTTTTACGCCGGGTCTTTTCGTTTATCAGCCCTCGAAAGAGGCCGCAACACCATTGTCAGAAATGAGCTGGTCGATGGTGCCATCGGACAGCCAGGTGTTGATCAGATTGTCAAGATACTCGGCCAGGCCGGTGTTGTCCAGCTTGGTGGCGATGCCGTACTCCTGGGGAGAGAAGCGGACGGACTCAAGAATATGCACAGTGTCATCCAGATATCCGGACAGGATGGAGCCATCAACGCAGAACGCGTCAACGCGGCCGGCATCCAGAGCGGTCTTGATCTCGGGATAGGTGGCATACTCGGAGAAGTTATCCTCCTGGGTCAGGGTAATGCCGTTTTCAGCGGCTGCAGCGATCAGAGCCTCCATGGAGGTCGAACCGGTGGAAACGCCGATAACTTTCCCCTCCAGATCGGCATAGTCGGCGATGCCGCTGTCGGTCTTGACCAGCAGGGAGACAGCGTCGGTGTAGTAAGGAGTCGTGAAGTTCCAGCTCTCTTTACGCTCATCGGTGATGGTGAAGGTGGCGATGACCATGTCAATGTCGCCGGAGTCGAGAAGCTGGCCGCGGGTTGCAGCGGTGACCGCTGTAAAAGTAACATCCTCAATGCCCAGAGTCTCGGCGATCTTATAAGCCAGGTCGATCTCCATACCGGAATACTCCTCGGTCAGCACGTCCTGATAGCCAAAGCCGGGCACGTCGGACTTGACGCCGACCCGCAGAACACCGCGGTCGACAATGGCCTGTACATCGGCAGCGAGCTCGTCCGAAGTCTCGGGGGCATCCGGCGTCTCGGTCTCGTCGGCGGTATCATTCGGAGCTTCGGTCTCATCAGTGACAGGTGCCTCGGTGGGGGTATCCGTCGGCGTTGATTCGCCGGAGCCGCAGGCGACCAGCGCGAAACAAAGAACGCCGGCCAGAAGCAGGGCAATCAATTTGTTCAGTTTCATGTTGTAGTCCTCCTATTGATTATCGGATATATCTTGCAGACACACCTTGTGCCAGAACAAGCTCAATTCAGCGCAGTATCTTGCTCAGGAAAGCTTTTGTGCGCTCTTCCGTGGGGTTGGTGAAGAAGTGTTCAGGCGGACCTTCCTCAACGATGCGGCCGTCGTCCATAAAAATGACCCGATCAGCCACCTGACGGGCAAAGCCCATTTCATGGGTGACGATGACCATGGTGATATTCTTCTCACTTGCCAGTCGTATCATTACATCCAGCACTTCCTGCACCGTTTCCGGATCCAGGGCCGAGGTCGGCTCGTCAAACAGGATTATCTTTGCGCGGGAGCACAGCGCCCTTGCAATGGCAACACGCTGCTGCTGGCCGCCGGAAAGAGTCGAGGGATAATTATGCGCCTTTTCCCGGAGCCCGACGATGTCCAGATACTTAAAGGCCCGCTCCTCCGCCTCTGCCTTGGGCACTTTTTGGAGCTTGATCGGCGCGAGCGTCAGATTTTGAAGTACCGTCTTATGTGGATAGAGATTAAACTGCTGAAACACCATGGCGGTGGAACTGCGGACAACTTCCGTTTTATTTTTACGGGTGAGCTGAACTCCGTTAATATACACCTCTCCGGAGGTCGGCTCCTCCAGAAAATTCATACAACGTACGGTAGTGCTCTTCCCGGAGCCGGAGGGCCCGATTATGACAAGTTTTTCTCCCTCTGCAACCTGGAGATTGACATCCTTCAAAACATGGAGATTGCCGAAAGACTTGTTGACGTTGACCAACTTGATCACAGGGAACGTCTCCTCTCTAAAAAAATGAATTTTATAAAAAGCAATCCTGCAAATAGGTCGAGATCAATGAAATATCAATGAAATATTCATAGAATATTATTATATAAAGAATCGTCCGGTTCGTCAACAGTATATAAGAGTATATAAGATTTCAATATATATAAAAATCAGACATGTGAGGGATATTTTTTGTTCAAAAATATCGGGGAAAATGAATGAATAGCGTCAGAAATATGCAAAAAAACAGTTGAAATTTCAGGGCTTAACCGGGATGTATCTACGCATTCAAGCCCGGAGCCATCGACTATACCGTTTTCCGCGGCCCAGTTGACCGCTTCAGTATACCACTG
>CAZSRK010000002.1:65927-83364 GCA_964609305.1 uncultured Oscillospiraceae bacterium | reverse complement strand
TCACTCCAGCGACTGCAAACTAATTTGCGAAAAATCCTTGACACTACCAAAAAGGAAAAAATAAAAGGTATAAGGTGTAATGTAAAGAAAAAGAAGTGGAAAAAGAAAAAACACATCCTCCCGATGTGTCATAATCCCTTGCCATATCGCAAAATTTGTAGTATAATCAGCACAAATAATAAACATACGTTAATCTTGGGAAAAACAGGATTAACACGGCGGCCATGGGGAGTTGCAGCTCCCCACGGCCTGCGCAGGCGTCGTAGTCGCCTACACAACAGGATTCTATCCTGCGTCTGGACCACATTATACACGATTCCCTCCCTTTTCACAAGGGGGCAAACCAAGTATAAAACAGGATTCAGGCGAGCGTGTTAATGCAAGCACTGTGTAGGGCCATTTGTATTTTGTAAAAATGCCTGCACGGTGTTTTTCTTGTTTTTCTCCGAAGCTGCGGGGCGGGGGCAGCCTCGCCCCATAGCGGAGGAGCATATAACAAAGGAGATGTCAGCATGGTAACACGTCAATTCAAGGAAGAAGAGTATGAAGCGGTCAAAGAGCATATCCTCTCCACGGCGCGGAGAAACTCCCTGGCGGGCATATACGAGGTCGATATGACCGTCGACGGCGAGCGCTACACTGTGTACATCCAGCCCGACAGCCGCAGGAAGATGAATGTGCTGTACGCCCTGCGCGTTTGCAGAGAGGGGACGAAGGCCATATCTGAAGGCGCGGTACTGGCCGCGCTGATAGAACTGATAGGATATCAGACGATAAACCGGCTCTGAATCGAAAAGCCCCGCTGTGAAAACCACAGCGGGGCTATCTGTTTTTTAATTCAAATCCTCTCGATGATCGCATTGCCCATTTCGCGGCAGCCGACGAGGGTGCAGCCCTCGCTCATGATATCGCCGCAGCGCAGGCCGTCGCGAAGCGCCCTGTCGACGGCGTTTTCGACCGCGTCCGCCTCCGCAGACATGTCGAAGCTGTATCGAAGCATCATCGCCGCGGCAAGGATAGTCCCGATCGGATTTGCCCTGTCGGTTCCGGCGATGTCCGGCGCGGAGCCGTGTATCGGCTCGTACAGGCCGCAGCCCGTCTCCCCCATGCTGGAGGAGGGGATCATGCCGATGGAGCCGGTTATCATGCTTGCCTCGTCGGACAGGATGTCGCCGAAGAGGTTCTCTGTCACGATGACGTCAAACTGGGACGGGTCGCGCACGAGCTGCATCGCCGCGTTGTCAACATACATGTGCGACAGCTCCACGTCCGGATACTCCTTTGCCACCTCGGTCACAACCGACCGCCAGAGCCGCGAGGTGTCAAGCACATTTGCCTTGTCCACCGAGCAGACGCGCCCCGCGCGCTTGCGCGCCATGTCGAAGGCGACGCGGGCGATGCGCCGTATCTCATGCTCGGAGTAGGCCATTATGTCGGTGGCCTTTTTCTCTCCGTCTACCTCCTCGGTCCTGTGCTCGCCGAAATATACGCCGCCGATAAGCTCGCGCACGACGACAAAGTCGATGCCCTTTTCGGCGGTCTCCTTTTTCAGCGGGCATGCGTCCGACAGGACGGGGAACATTTTGGCCGGGCGCACGTTGGCGTAGAGACCCATGCCGGCTCTCAGCCGCAAAAGCCCTTTCTCGGGGCGCATCTGCGCGGGGACGGAGTCCCATTTCGAGCCGCCGACTGCGCCGAGCAGGACGCTGTCGCTCTCCAGGCAGGTTTTAAGGCTCGACTCGGGCAGGGGATCACCGAAGGCGTCGATAGCACAGCCGCCCATGGGAGCCTCGGTGTAGATAAACTCGTGGCCGAATTTTCCGGCGACCGCGTCCAGGACGCCAATGGCCTGGCCGACTATCTCGGGCCCGATGCCGTCGCCGCGGATTACCGCAATATTTTTGCGCATGGCAGTCACCTCAACCCCTGAGGGAGGCCATGAGGCCGCCCTTGTTTATCATGTCCTTGATGAACTCGGGGAAGGGCTCCGCCTGATAGCTCTCGCCCTTCGTGACGTTGGTGATAACGCCGGTGTCGAAGTCGATGGAGACCTCGTCGCCGTCGGAGATACCCTCGCTGGCCGCCTCGCACTCGAGTATGGCAAGGCCGATATTTATGGCGTTGCGGTAAAAGATGCGCGCGAAAGTCCTGGCAATGACACAGGAGATGCCGCTGGCCTTGATGGCGATGGGCGCGTGCTCGCGTGAAGAGCCGCAGCCGAAGTTGAAGCCTGCGACCATGATGTCGCCCTGTTTGACTTTGCCGGTAAAGGAGGCGTCAATGTCCTCCATGCAGTGGGAGGCAAGCTCCTTGGGGTCCTGCGTTGCAAGATAGCGCGCGGGGATTATGACGTCCGTGTCAATGTGGTCGCCGTATTTGTGTGCTGTTCCGTGTGCGTTCATGCCATTACCTCCAGAGGATGGGTTATATGTCCGGTCACGGCGGAAGCCGCCGCGACGGCCGGGGAGGCGAGATATACCTCGCTGTCGACGTGGCCCATGCGGCCGACGAAATTGCGGTTGGTGGTGGAGACGCATCTCTCGCCAGCGGCGAGAACTCCCATGTGCCCGCCGAGACATGGCCCGCAGGTGGGCGTGGAGACGATGCAGCCGGCGTCTATAAATGTCTCCATCCAGCCGCGCTTCATGCATTCTTTATATACATACTGCGTCGCGGGTATGACGATGGCGCGCACGCCCTTTGCGATGTGGCGGCCCTTGAGTATCTCCGCCGCCGCCTGCATGTCGGCGAGATTGCCGTTGGTGCACGAGCCGATGACGACCTGGTCGATCGCAATGTCCGCGCCCTCAGTCGCCGGATGGGTGTTTTCCGGCAGATGCGGATAGGAAACCGTGCATTCAAGAGCGCCGAGATCGATGTCGATAACGCGCGCATACTCCGCGTCGGGATCTGCCTCAAACGCCGTCCACTCGCGGTCGACGCGGCCGACCAGATATTCGCGCGTCACCTCGTCAACGGGGAAAATGCCGTTTTTCGCGCCGGCCTCGATGGCCATGTTGCACACGGTCAGCCTGTCGTAGATGGACAGGTTCTTAACGCCCGGGCCCGTAAACTCGAGCGACTGGTAAAGCGCGCCGTCTACGCCTATCATGCCGATGAGCGAGAGGATGAGGTCCTTGCCGCTGACATAGGGTTTGAATTTGCCCGTCAGGTTCACTTTGATGGCGGCGGGAACCTTGAACCAGGTCTCGCCGACGGCCATCGCCGCGCCCATATCGGTCGAGCCGACGCCTGTGGAGAACGCGCCTACCGCGCCGTAGGTACAGGTGTGGCTGTCCGCGCCGATGATGGCCTCTCCGGGGGCGACTAGGCCCTTTTCCAGCAAAAGCGCATGCTCTATGCCCATGGTCCCGACGTCGAACCAGTTGTCGATATCGAAGCGGCGGGCGAAAGTGCGGCACTGCTGGCACTGGGTCGCGGCCTTGATATCCTTGTTCGGCGCGAAGTGGTCCATTACCAGCGCGATGCGGCTCTTGTCAAAGACTTTGTCAAAGCCCGCCTGCTCGAACTCGTTTATCGCAACAGGCGTTGTGATGTCGTTTCCGAGCACGAGGTCGAGCTTTGCCTTGATGAGCTGGCCTGCCCGGACCTCGCTCAGCTCCGCGTGGCGCGCGAGGATCTTCTGAGTCATTGTCATTCCCATAATCATTTCGCTCCCGTAATCTTATTTATGCCGTTTATATATGCGCGTATGGACGCCTCGATGATGTCGGTGGACAATCCGGTGCCGGTTGCGCTCTCGCCGTCGCAGCTTACCTTTACGACGGCCTCGCCCATGGCGTCCTCGCCGTCGGTGACGGCGTTGAGGCGGAAGGAGTCGAGAGATACGTCCATATCGACGATACGGTTTACTGCCTTGAACGAGGCGTCCAGCGGGCCGGAGCCTATCGCGACTTCCTCGACAAACCCGTCGTCCGCGCGCTTTACCTTAACGCAGGCGAGGGTGGGCACGTCGCCGGAGCCGGTGCTGACAATATGGCCGGCCAGCTCGTACGCGCCGATCTCCGTGCGGCGCTGGTTGAGCACGAGCGCCTCTAGGTCGGAGTTGGAGATGTTCTTTTTCTTGTCAGCCAGGTCCTTGAAGCGGGCGAAGATAGTCTCCATATCCTCGGCGCTTATCTCATATCCGAGCTCCTCGAGCCGCTCGCGCAGCGCGTGCTTGCCGCTGTGCTTGCCGAGCACGAGGGTGTTCTGCGGGATGCCGATATCCTCCGCGCGCATGATCTCATAGGTCTGCGCGTTTGCGATCACCCCGTGCTGGTGTATGCCGGACTCGTGCGCGAAAGCGTTGGCGCCGACGATGGATTTGTTCGGCGCGATGGGCACGCCCGTGATGCTCGAGAGCAGCTTGCTGGACTTGTATATCTCGCGGGTGTTTATGCCGGTGTCGCAATCGTAGAGGTCGCGGCGGGTCTTGAGCGCCATTGCGATTTCCTCCAGGCTGGCGTTTCCGGCGCGCTCGCCGATGCCGTTGACCGTGCACTCGACCTGGGTAGCGCCCGCACGGATGCAGGCAAGGCTGTTTGCCACGGCCAGGCCCAGATCGTCATGGCAGTGCGCGGACAGGTCGACGTTTTCAATGCCGCGCACATTGGCCCGGAGGTAGGAAAACAGATCAAAAATCTCCTCCGGCATGGCATAGCCGACGGTGTCGGGAACGTTGACGACCGTTGCGCCGGATTCGATGGCGACGCTCAGGCATTCGGCAAGAAACTCGCGATCGGAGCGGGAGGCGTCCTCCGCGGAAAACTCGATATCGTCGCAGAAGCTCTTGGCATAGGCCACGTTTTCGCGTATGCTTGCGAGCACTTCCTCGCGGCTCATGCGAAGCTTATACTGCATATGGATGTCGCTTGTGGCGAGAAAGACATGGATGCGGGGATGCGCCGCGTCCTTGACTGCGTTCCAGGCGGAGTCGATGTCGCCCCTGGAGCAGCGCGCCAGACTTGCCACGGTGCAGTTTTTCACGGCTGCGGCGATGGCCTGCACGCTCTTGAAATCCATGGGGGAAGCGATGGCAAAGCCGGCCTCTATTATATCGACGCCGAGCTTATCAAGCTGGACAGCCATCTCTATCTTTTCCGAAAGATTCATGCTGCAGCCGGGAGACTGCTCACCGTCGCGCAGTGTAGTGTCAAAAATCTTGATCCTTTTCATTTTCCTTTGACCTCTTTTCACATAAAAATTTTCAGACGCCCGGGCGGCAATAAAAAAACAGCCTCGTCCCCTATCAGAGACGAAAGCTGCCTTCCGCGGTACCACTCCGGTTGATATTACGATGATATCCACTCTCGGCATCGGCCCGTATGGGCGAACGCCGCCTCTCTGATAACGGTGAGGAAGCCCGTTCCGACCTAAAGCTGACTCTCAGCCGGAATGTTCAGGGGTGAGTATCGTTTACGGTCTGCATACCGCCTTACACCAAACGGCGGCTCTCTGCGCTGCCGGGCCGAAAACTTTTTCCCCGTCTTTACATCTTGCATATTCGATATTAATTTACAGCATCCGGCCGCGGTTGTCAAGACATATTTGTGAATAATTTCGCCGCCGACAGGACGGCAATTTTTGTGTCCAACGCCCGTGTGAAGGTCACAGGAGCACCGAGAGCTCCTCCGTCAGGGCCGCGAAACCCGCGATGTCCAGCGCCTCCCCGCGTATGCGCGGATCAAACCCGGCACGCACGACGGCCTTTTCTATCTCCGCGCGGGGCAGCGGTATGCCCGCGCCGAGCGCGTTTACCAGAGTTTTGCGGCGCTGGTTGAAGGCGCAGCGAACGATGCGGAAAAAAAGCCGCTCGTCACAAGGGAAGGGAGGCCCTTCACGCGGGAGAAGCCTTATAACGCTGGAGGTGACCTTTGGCTGCGGGACGAAGCAGGAGGCAGGCACGTCAAAAAGCGCCTGCGGCTGGCAGTGCCAGTTCACATACACCGTAAAAGCGCCGTAGTCGGCTGGGCCCGCAGCGGCGCAGAGACGGCGCGCGACCTCGCGCTGTATCATGACCGTGATGCTCTCAAAACAGTGCGCCTCTATAAACGCGGTCAAGAGCGGGCTCGTGATATTGTACGGCAGGTTTGCGCACACGACCGGGCGCAGCCCGGCCAGCTTTTCCGCGACCAGGGAGCCCAGATCAAGCTTCAAAACATCGCCAAATATGAGCTCCACATTGTTCTGCCCGGCCAGTGTTTCGGCCAGTACGGGGCGCAGCGCCTCGTCCAGCTCGACAGCCAGGACTCTGCCCGCGCGCATGGCCAGTTGCTCGGTCAGACAGCCGACTCCGGGACCAACTTCAAGAACGCCGCAGCCGGAATCGAGCTGCGCCTGCTGTGCGATGCGCTCCGGGACCCAGGCTGCCGTGAGAAAATTTTGTCCCTTGCTCTTTGAAAAGCGGAAGCCGTGGCGCGCGAGGAGCTGCCGTATCTGCGAGTAATTTGTAAGCTCCATGGCGTTCAGACCAGCATGGCCGCGCCGAAGGCTGTGGCGCATTCCGCGTGAGGCGGGATGAGGAATTCAACGTCGTATATCTTTTGGAAGTTATGGAAGTTGATCTGCGCGCACTCGCTGGCGGCGAGCGCGCCGGTGGTCACGACGGTAGCCACGCCGGCCGCCCTGGCCGCAAACAGCGCCATCGAACCGACGACCTGGAGCACCAGATTCACTATGCCGGCGGCCCAGTCGTTCCTGGTTGCATCCGGGGAGATCTTGGCAAGGTTTGCCGCCGTGATACGCGGGTCCATAAGGTTCGCGCCCGGGAGCACGTCGCCGATGGACAGGTCGACCTTTGCAAGGTCTCCATCGAGCGCGGCCTTTATCACAGCCTCGGCGCTGTCAAAGCCGACCAGCCGGCTCAGCCCAAGCAGAGCTCCGCCGCCGACGCCCGTTCCGCCGAGATGCGATATCTTCCCGCCGTCGACGGAGACATAGGCCGTGCCGGTGCCGATGCTGGCAACAACGAGCTTCTCGCGGCCGGCGAGTATCCTGCCCCCGGCGCCGATCGCGTCAAACTCCCGGACAAGCTCGTACGGCACCGTGAGCCGCTCGGCCCCGGATCTGTCCGCACCTACGCCCGTGATGGCTATCTTATTCAGGCGGCTCTGGTCGATGCCGCTCGATTCCAGCGCCTCTATGAGGTCGGGCTGTCCATTGATATACCGCTTGAATATGAGACTTCCATCGCGCGCGGCGGCCAGCTTGAGCGCGGAAGCGCCGATGTCTATTCCGAGATTTGTCATAATATCACCCTTTATCTGTATATGGCAGCTTAAAGAAGTTTATCAAAGGCCTGCCGCCTCGGGTCATGTCCCTCTTCCGCGGTAACGAGAACATTTCCGCGATAGCTGTACCCGCAGCGGCGCAGAAGGTTCTGCATGGCCTTGTTTTTCCGGTGAGTGTCAACGCGGATCACATTTATGCCCTGTTCGAGGGCAAGCTCCTCTGCGAAGGAGAAGATGATTTCCGAAAGTCCGCTGCCGCGAAAATCCGCGGCTACCGCGCAGCGGTGCAGAACGCAGTACTCTCCGTCCGTGCGCCATTTCCCGTCGGTGAGCGCGTCGTATCCTTCCTCATGCCGGGACGAGAGCGAGAAGAAAGCGACGGTGCTGCCGCCGTAGGTCACGACATGGCATTCGCCGCGGGCGATGTCGGCCAGAAAAGCGGCAGCGTCGGGGTATGTGCCCTGCCACTGGTCGACACGGTTTTTGCGCAGATATTCCCTCGCCTGCTGCGTTATTTGCAGGATATCGTCCAGGTCGGCGTCCGTGGCTGCGCGGTGCTCCACCGGTTCGGTGAGTTTTTTGCGCCGGGCGTCGCGCCTGATCTCGTCAAGCAGCTTTGTGTCCCCGTCCCCGAGCGTGAGCTTTTCAAACAGGTCGGGGCGCTTTTGCATGGTGCGCTCTATGGACTTTTTCCTGCGCCAGCGGGCCACCTCGGCATGGTTGCCGGAACGCAGCACCTCAGGCACCTCCGCGCCGCGCCAAACCTCTGGCCGCGTGTACTGCGGATACTCCAAAAGCCCGTCCCAATGGCTCTCGCCGGTGTAGCACTCCTCGCTTGCCAGCACGCCCGGGACCAGGCGGCACACGGCGTCCGTAACGGCCATTGCCGCTATCTCCCCGCCGGTGAGCACAAAGTCGCCCAGGGATATCTCCTCGTCCACGCACTGCTCGATAAAGCGCTCGTCCACGCCCTCATAATGGCCGCAGACCAGCACAAGATGGTCATAATCCGCTGCCAGGCGCCTTGCCACCGCCTGATCAAACGGCTTGCCCTGCGGCGACATGTATATGACGCGCGTTTTCCGGCCCTGCGACCGGGCGAGAATGTCGTCCAGACAGGAACCCAGGGGCTGAGCCATCAGCACGCAGCCCCAGCCGCCGCCGTATGGGTAATCGTCAACCTGGAACTGCCGGTTTTCCGTATAGTCTCTGATCTGGACGCAGTTTATATTCAATATGCCTTTTTTGGAGGCCCTGCCAAGGATGCTCTCGTCAAGCATGGCCTGCATCCGGTCGGGAAAGAGCGTCATTATGTCTATCCTATAATCCACGGCCTTACATCCCCTCAATGAGCCTGACGGTTATAACGCCGCTGTCGACGTTCGTACAGAGCACGAATTCCGGAACGGCGGGGATGAGGATCTCCCGCCGCCCGCGAACCCGGTAGACATTGCCTGCGGGCAGGTCCATGACCTCCTCAAGGACCCCCAGCTCCTGCCCCGCCTCGTCGACGACGCGCGCGCCGAGTATGTCCTGTATGAACCAGCGGCCCTCTTCAAGGTTCGCATCCGCACGGTTTATAAAAACAACCTTGTTTTTGAGTTTCATCGCCTCGTTGACGCTGTCTACCCTGTCGAGCTTTGCGATAAGAAACGACTTGTGGACGCGGGATGACTGTATACTCACCTCCGCGCCGTCGATGTATATCCTTTTGAATTGCCGCAGGAAATCCGCGCTGTCTGCCCATGGCTGGAGCTTGATCTCACCTTTTATGCCGTGGGTGTTCGTGATTTTCCCGGCCTCAAGAAATTCCTTTTTCATATGTTCTCCGTTAACAGTCCGTGACGAAAAAAGAGGGGAGAAAAACCTCCCCTTTTTTCATCGCGAAATCAGGGGATGAAAAACCTTCCCCTTTTTTCATCGCTAATTCAAGGAGGGTAAAAAACCTCCCCTTTTTCATTCGTCTGAGTCAGTCCATGATATCGACCGACACTTTTTTGCCCTGTCTTTGGGCGACGGCCCTCATCAGGATGCGGATCTCCTTGACGATCCTGCCCTGGCGGCCGATGACCTTGCCCATATCGCCGGGTGCTACCCGCACTTCAAATACGGTTTCGTTTCCGGACTCGCGCTCGGTCACAGACACCTCGTCCGGATTGTCGACGAGGTTCTGTACAATGTAGGTCAAGAGTTCTTTCATTATTAATTGTTACTCCTTATGCCTCTGCCTTCTTGAGCAGCGCCCTGACGGTATCGGTGGGCTGAGCGCCATTGGCGATCCAGTACTTGGCGCGCTCGAGGTCGATTTTGACCTGGGAGGGCTCGGCAAGAGGATCATAGGTGCCCAGTTCTTCAATGAAACGTCCGTCGCGAGGGCTGCGGGAATCCGCAACGACGACACGATAGTAGGGATTTTTCTTTGCGCCCATTCTGCGAAGTCTGATTTTGACCATTTATTTTCACCTCCGTTGCTGATAACTGATTTATGATGAACGGGATCTTACATCCCGAACATGCCAAGTTGGTTCTTCCCGAAGCGCCGGCCTTTTTTGCCCGCGCCGGAAAGCTGTTTTGCCATCTTCTGCATCATCTCGTACTGTTTGATCAGGCGGTTAACGTCGACGACCGTCGTCCCGCTGCCGGCGGCGATGCGCTTTTTGCGGGAGTTGCCGAGTACGCCGGGGTTTTCGCGTTCATACGGCGTCATGGACAGAATAATGGCCTCCGTCCTGGTAAGGACGCTCTCGTCGAGCTGAGCGCCGGACAGCGCCTTTGCGTCCACACCCGGCAGCATACCGGCGATATCCTGAAGGCTGCCCATGCCGCGAAGCTGGATAAGCTGGTCGTAGTAGTCGGTCAGCGTGAATTTGTTCTGGCGCAGTTTGTCGGCCATCTCGGCCGCTTTTTTCTCGTCAAAGCGCTGCTCCGCCTTTTCTATCAGCGTGAGCACGTCGCCCATGCCGAGAATACGGCTTGCCATACGGTCGGGATGGAAGGCCTCTATCTGGTCGAGCTTTTCGCCCGTGCCGGCGTATTTGATCGGTTTTCCGGTCACGGCCCTGACCGAGAGGGCCGCGCCGCCGCGCGCGTCGCCGTCGAGCTTGGTCATCATGATGCCGTCGATTCCGAGCGCGCTGTCGAAGGCGGAGGCGGCGTTGACCGCGTCCTGACCTGTCATAGCGTCGACCACCAGCATGATCTCGGCCGGTTCCGTAGCCTGCTTGATGCGCTTGAGCTCGTCCATGAGTTCCTCGTCTATGTGCAGGCGGCCTGCGGTGTCGAGCATCACCAGGTCGTTCCCGTATTTTTTCGCATGGGCGATCGCGGCCCTGGCTATGTCCACGGGGTCTGCCTGTCCCATCTGGAACACGGGGATGTCAAGCTGTGCGCCGACGGTCTCAAGCTGCTTTATCGCGGCGGGACGGTAGATGTCGCAGGCGACGAGCAGCGGCCGCTTGCCGCTTTTGCGCAGCAGACCGGCGAGTTTTACGCCGTTCGTGGTCTTGCCCGCGCCCTGAAGCCCGACGAGCATCAGCACGCTCGGGGATTTGGAGCTGATGTTGATTTTTGCGTTTTCGCTGCCCATCAGAGCGGTGAGCTCTTCGTTTACGATTTTGATGACCATCTGTGCGGGGTTGAGGCTCTCGAGTATCTCAACGCCGACGGCGCGCTCAGAAACGCGTTTTACAAAGTCCTTTACGACCTTGTAGCTGACGTCGGCCTCAAGCAGGGCCAGACGCACCTCGCGCATGGCCTCTTTTATATCGTTTTCGGACAAACGGCCCTTCCCCCGGAGCTTTTTGAACACCGAAGAGAGCTTTTCGGATAAACTTTCAAATGCCATAGTGTGATTTCCTCAGCCGAGGGATGAGAGCCTGTCGATTAACTGCCCGCACAGCTCTCTGGCCCGGCCAGTCGTCATTTCCTCGAGCCGGGCAAGCTCGAGTTTTATATCGGCCAGCTCCCGGCGCAGCTCGTCTGCGCGCCGGATGAGGCCGGTCTTTTCCTCAAAGTCGCAAAGCGTCTGTTCCGCGCGGCGGATTATGTCCCACACGGCCTGACGGCTCGTGCCGTTGTGCTCGGCGATCTCGGCCAGGGACAGGTCCTCGTTGTAGTGCAGGTCGTAGTACAGGCGCTGTTTTTCCGTCAGAAGCTCCCCGTAGTAGTCGAAGAGCATCGTCCTTCGGAGCGTTTCGTCCGTCAATTATACCACCTCCGAAGTCCGGGTAGATCTCTGTCTGACAATGAAAACTGCTTTACAGCGGATGTGATTATACACCCTCAGTCAATATGTGTCAAGTATTTTTCTTTGTCAGGCCGGGTGTTGAAGGGTCATGTTTACGATATCCGGTTGACTAAGCCGGCCTTCGGAGTATAATTTATGACTGTAACGAAAGCAAAACAGGGGGCAGGACTGATGATAAGATTTGAATGTGATTACAGCGAGGGCGCGCACGAGAGAATAATGCGCCGCCTGCTGGAGACGAATATGGAGCAGACGACCGGCTACGGCGAGGACGAGCACTGCGCCCGCGCGCGGGAGCTTATAAAGAGAGCCTGCGCCGCGCCGGAGGCGGAGGTACATTTCCTCGTCGGCGGGACACAGGCGAACACGGCGGTGATAGCCTCACTGCTTCGCGCGCATCAGGGTGTCGTCTCGGCGGCCACCGGACATATAAATATACACGAGACCGGCGCTGTGGAGGCACGCGGGCACAAGGTGCTTGCTCTGCCATCGTCTGACGGGAAGCTCAGCGCCCGGCAGGTGCGCGAGTTTTGCCGCGCGCATTGGGAAGACGCAACGCATGAGCACATCGTGCAGCCCGGGATGGTTTATATCTCTCACCCGACGGAAAACGGAACGGTTTATACAAAGTCGAAGCTGGCCGCGCTGTATGAAGCCTGCCGGGAGTACTCTATCCCGCTGTTTATCGACGGTGCGCGCCTGGGCTATGGCCTGGCGGCGGAGGGAAACGACCTTGAGCTTCCGGACATAGCGCGTCTGTGCGATGTGTTCTACATTGGCGGGACGAAGGTCGGCGCGCTCTTCGGAGAGGCCGTGGTCATAATGAACACGCGCCTGATGAGGGATTTTCGTTACATTATAAAACAGGGAGGCGGGATGCTGGCCAAGGGCCGGCTGCTCGGCATACAGTTTGAAACACTGTTTGAGGACGGGCTGTACTTTGACATTTCGCGCCGCGCGGTAAAGCAGGCCATGAGGCTGCGTGCTGCATTTGAGAAGGCCGGGTTCCCTCTGCTTTTCGACTCAAAAACGAATCAGCAATACCCCGTCATGCCCGACGCCGTGCTGAAACAGCTCTCAGAAAAATACAGCTTTTCCGTGTGGCAGCGCGTGGACGACACGCACACTGCCGCGCGTTTCTGCACGAGCTGGGCGACGGAAGATGACAACGTCGATGCTCTTATCGCGGACGTAAAAAGTCTCTGCCGCACATCTGCACAGGATAGTGCATAAACTGAGGTATCAGCTCGCGCGAAGCGCAAAAATTATGAATTATTTATAAACAGAAGTCAAAATTTCCGCATTTCTTTTACTCTTCTTTCATTGACAAAACAGGAATTTGGGTCTACAATCAAAGTCACAGCAAGGGCGCTGTTGGCATTTGCCAACAGCGCCCTTAATTTATTTTATCGGCGCTCCGATTACCGGTGCGGCGGGACAGGAGGAAACGATATGAAGAAGACAAAATGGCTGGCCTTACTGCTGGCGCTGTCAATGATGGTTTCCATGGCAGCCTGCGGAAGTTCCGGGCAGGATAGCTCTACCTCTGGGCAAGCGACAGACAGTGCTCAACAGAGCAATGACGCAACGCAGGAAAGCGAAGCTTCCAGTATAAGCGACGCCTGGGATAACGGCATCCTCAGAGTCGGTATGGAATGTGCCTATGCCCCGTTCAACTGGACTCAGGACTCCAGCGAGGTCGCAAATGGAGCGACCGCTCCGGCGATCTACGGCGCTGACGGCGAATATGCCTATGGCTACGACGTTATGTTCGCCCAGATGATCGCAGATCAGCTCGGCATGACGCTGGAGATACACAGAGTGGACTGGAGCAGCATCACACTCAGCCTGAACGCCGGCGACTATGATATGATAATCGGCGGCATGGCCTATACTGCCGACCGCGACGAAACGGTGGACTTTACCAACACCTATTACATAAGGGAGAACGTGGCCATTGTCCGCGCCGACAGTGAATACGCCTCGGCCACCACTCTTTCCGAGCTGGCAGGCGCTTCGGTCACGACACAGCTTGGTACCACCTGGGTGAATATGCTCAGCCAGGTTCCCGACAGCACGGAGGTGACGCCCTCCGAAACTACCACGCAGGCGGTAATGAACGTTGCCAACGGCGTTGCGGATGTTATGATTACCGACGAACCCACGGCCATGTCCGCTGTCGTGGCGTATCCGGAGCTTACCTACATAGTCCTGGATGAGAGCGACACCTTCCAGAACGCGGAGGGCGACACCAACAATTGCTGTATTGCTGTCCGTGAGGGGTCCACCGAACTGATCAACATCCTGAATGAGGCGATTGAGGCCATTGGATGGGACGAGGAAGATATGGCTGAGTATATGGCTCTGGCCGTTGAACTGCAGCCGCTGAACAACTAAGGCGTCGGAAGGCAAACAGCACGAACATTGTTAACAGTATAGCCGCAAATGTTTAAACCCCGGCCGGAGCCCGGACTCAGGGCTCCGGTCTTGAAGGGAAGGGATAGAAGTGCAAAGCGTATCATTATCATGGGTATGGAGAATTTTTTCCGAAAACGTCAATCAGATTATCAGTGGCACATGGGTAACGTTATACACCACGATCATCGGCACTTTTCTGGGTATTTTGCTGGGTTTTTTGATTGGCGTGATCAAATCCACGCCTATTACAGGTGAAGACAGTTTATTAAAACGGGTGGGCCTTCGAATCGTCAAGGGTGTATGCGCCGTCTATGTGGAGGTGTTCCGCGATACGCCTATGATGGTTCAGGCGATGGTCCTTTACTACGGCATCCGGTCGTTTACCGACCTGTCCTCCGTGGGAGGCAGCATCCTTGTAATCCTACTCAACACCGGCGCATATATGGCAGAGACCGTCCGTGGCGGAATCCAGTCCGTAGACTCCGGTCAGCGGGAGGGCGCCGCGGCCCTTGGCATGGGGCATCTTATGTGTATGTTCAATGTCATTCTGCCGCAGACACTTATGAATATCCTGCCCGAGATCGGGAACATGTTCCTGACAAACCTGAAGATGACTTCCGTGCTGAACGTCATAAACCTGAGCGAGCTGTATTTCGTAGCCAAGGCGGCGGCCTCCAACAGTTACAGGTACTTTGAATCCTATCTGGTGATAGCGATAGTCTATTTCGTGCTCTGCTTTATCTGCGCAAGGATCATCGACTTTGTGGAAAAGAAGCTGCAGGGCAGCGGAGATTACGAGCTGGCACTTGTTACTGAGGACGCAGGAGAGGAGGATTGAAAAATGAGCAAGACCAGTCAGGGCACATACGATGCCAACATGAATTATATAGTCGACGGCAAAGTGGTGCCGCCGGTCATTACGGTCAAGAACCTGGTAAAGACCTTTGGAAATCACGAGGTGCTCAAGGATCTGAGCTTCATGGTCAGACCCGGGGAAGTGGTGTGCATCATCGGCTCTTCCGGCTCCGGCAAGTCGACGCTTCTCCGATGCATAAACCTTTTGGAGAAGCCGACGCGCGGGCTTATAAAGTATAATGACGAGACCAAATTTTCAGACGATGCGGGAGGTTCCTCCTGGCCGGTCAACAAGTACAGAACCAAGGTAGGCATGGTTTTCCAGTCTTTCAACCTGTTCAACAACATGACAGTTCTCGAAAACTGCATGGTAGGCACCCGCAAGGTGCTCAGAAAGGATAAAAAAACCTCCTATGACCTGGCGATGAAGTACCTAAAAAAAGTGGGCATGGCTCCATATATAAAGGCCAAGCCGGCCCAGCTCTCCGGCGGGCAGAAACAGCGTGTGGCCATTGCAAGGGCCCTGACCATGGAGCCGGAGGTGCTGCTCTTCGACGAGCCCACGTCCGCGCTTGACCCCGAGATGGTCGGCGGGGTCCTGGAAATCATGAGGGAGCTGGCCGAGGAGGGGCTGACCATGATAATAGTCACACATGAGATGGCCTTTGCCCGCGATGTATCCAGCCGGACCATATTCATGGATGACGGCTATATCGCAGAGGACGACGTACCCCAACGCCTGTTTACAAATCCCAAAAATCCACGCACCAGGGAATTTCTAAGCCGTTTTCTGGACGGCCAGACGGTAGCCGCAGTCGCCCAATAATCTTATAACATTACAGAAATATCTTTAATTTGATCGTATTGGAGGCAGCAAAATGTTACTCAAGGACTATGGGCTCACAGCAAATGAGCTGATGGAAAACACGCAGAATTACATGATCGAGCTTTGCGACCGTTTCCCTTTCGTGGGCGAGCGCGCCAAGGACATGTATGTCTATGACACTGAGGGCCGGGCCTACCTGGACTTCTACGCCGGCATAGCCGTCGACAATGCCGGCCACTGCAACGAAAAGGTCGTGGCCGCCGTCCAGGAGCAGGTGGAGCAGCTCATGCATGTGTTCAACTATGTGTACACCATCCCCCAGTCTCTGCTGGCCAAGCGCATCTGCACCACCATCGGCATGGACAAAATTTTCTATGAGAACTCGGGCGCCGAGGCCAACGAGGGCATGATCAAGCTGGCCCGCCGCTACGGTGTTACCAAATATGGACCCAAGAAGTACCAGATAGTCACTGCCCGCCAGTCCTTCCACGGCCGCACCATGGGCGCCATCACCGCCACCGGGCAGCCGGACAGCGGCATCCAGGCCAACTTTGGCGACCTGGTCCCCGGCTTTGTATATGCGGATTTTAACGACCTCGACTCTTTCCGCGATGCTGTCACCGAGAACACCATCGGCATCATGGTCGAGCCCGTGCAGGGCGAGGGCGGCGTACATCCCGGCACCATGGAGTTCATCCAGGGCCTGCGGCAGCTCTGTGACGAAAAGGGCCTGCTGCTCCTGCTCGACGAGGTGCAGACCGGCTGGTGCCGTACCGGCGAGATCATGGCCTTCATGCACTACGGCATCAAGCCCGATATCGTCTCCATGGCCAAGGCCATGGGCGGCGGCATGCCAATCGGCGCGCTGTGCGCCACGGCCGAGGTGGCCGCGGCCTTCGAGCCGGGCACCCACGGCACCACATTTGGCGGCAACCCCGTGTCCTGCGCTGCGGCTTACGCCGAGATCGGAGAACTGCTCGACCGTGATCTGGCCGGCAACGCCAAGGTAATGGGCCCGTATTTTATGGAAAAGCTCAAGGATGTGCCGCATGTCAAGGAGATCCGCGGCCTCGGCTGTCTTATCGGCGTCGAGTTTGAGGATGGGATCGATTCCACCGCCGTGAAGCATAAATGTTGTGAGCTGGGCCTTCTGATAACTGCGCTCGGCTCCAACGTGATACGCATGGTCCCACCGCTGATCCTGACCAAGGACGATTGTGACAAGGCGGCAGCCATCATCAAGGAAGCGGTGGAGGCGCTGGTATGAGTACCTCATATTCCTTTTCCGTTCCGCAACAGGTCATATTTGCTCCGGGAGCCGTCATGCGGCTCCCGGAGATCCTGGAACAGGTTTCTGCCGAAAGGATTCTGATTGCCACCGGGCCCCGTGTGGCGGCGTCCCCCAATGTGTCCGCCGCCATTGACGCCTTGAAAGCGGCCGGGATGGCTGTGGAGCTCTTCACGGATATTGAGGCCAACCCCTCTGTGGAGACGGTGGGAAAGCTGGCCGATGCCTATAAGGCCATGGACGCCCGGGCCATCGTCGCGATCGGCGGAGGCTCGCCCATGGACACGGCAAAGGCCGCGGCAGCGGTTGTTGCCTACGGCGGCGACGCCCGGCAGTATGAGGGAGCAGGGAAGGTCCCCGGCCTCGTGGCACCCTTTATCGCGGTGCCGACGACTGCGGGCACCGGCAGCGAGGTCACGTCCTTTTCTGTTATAACGGACCACCAGAGGAACCTGAAGATAACCCTCTCCAGCCCCCATCTGCTGCCCCGGTATGCCCTGCTCGACCCGGAGCTTTTGACCAGCATGCCGGCGTCGGTCGCGGCGGCCACGGGCGCCGATGCGCTGGTGCAT
>CAZSRK010000002.1:0-65827 GCA_964609305.1 uncultured Oscillospiraceae bacterium | reverse complement strand
CATCGCCCTGATCGGCGGGAACCTGAGGCGCTTTACGGCAAATCGCGGGGACATCGCGGCTGCCTGCGCCATGATGGAGGGAAGCTCCCTTGCGGGAGTGGCGTTCAACCATGCAAGGCTCGGCGATGTGCACGCGATGAGCCATCCGGTCAGCGCCTTTTACGGCGCTGCTCACGGGGAGGCGAACGCGGTGCTGCTGCCCACGGTGCTGGAGTTCAACGCCCTGGCAGACGCAGGGAAATACCGGCGGATATTCACCCTGCTGACGGGCAGGGAACCCTCGGACTTTGCCCCAATGATGCTGGTGCAGGCTGTCAGGGAGCTGTTTGCCGGCGTGGGCCTGCCTTCCGGCCTGTCGGAGCTTGGCGTACAGCCAAAGCTCATACCGGAACTGGCCCGGGACGCCATGAAGAGCGGTAATATCCCCGTAAACCCGCGCACCACCACAGAGCGGGACTTTATAGAGCTGTATGAAAAGGCGATGTAACAAAACATGTGGACCGGTACTTTATCCGGTCCACATGTTTTTATCTTTTCCGGCGGCGATAACGCCCGCCGCTTTCCCTGTCTGTTCCGGGTTATTTAGCCGTGACCCGGATAAGGCCGCTGACGGTCTTGCCGGGCTCAGGCACAAATTCGCTCCCGTCCAGAAACGCGCGGCCGTTGAATACGCATCCCTCACCGACGGTCAGGGATGTCAGCAGCCCCTCTCCCGTGACGTTCCAGACGGCACCGTTTTCCAGCGTGACCTCGGCGTCGTTGTCACCGTTGTAAAACGGACGGTTCCCGACGTGCCCGAGATAGTAATATTCGCTGCTGGTAAAGTGGGTGTTCTGCCTGCCGTTTTCGTCTATGTGCCGCGTCTCCGTGGCGGAGATGCTGCCGGTGAGCGTGCAGCCTGCGCCGAGGGTTACATACATCTGCGAGGCCTTCTGGCCGTAATACCCGGTGCCGTTATACAGGCTGCCGTCGAGAGTGACGTCCTTTGCGGCAAAGTGCACGTCAAACTCCTTGGCCGGCGGGGAGAAATCGTCCCCGTCCATGTCCTCGTCAGGCACCGGCATCGGCGGCGGGGGAGGCAGCTCCATCCCGCTTGTTATCATACCGTTTTCACTGGGCCAGCCGTCGGGCTCATTAAATTCCGTGTTGAAGGTCAGTTCGTATTTCGAGTCCATGTTCAGCCCGACTATCGCATCGTCGTCGTCCATGCACTGCAAAATAACGCCGTTGCCGGTTTTGATCTGCGCGCCGTCCTCGATGTTTATATGCACGCCTCCGCATTTGAGAAGGAAGGTGGAATATGGAGTTGTTACCTGAGTGCCGTCGGTGACGGTAAGCTTGCCGCCGCCGTGTGCCATGAAGCCGAAGGCGTCGGACTCTATCACGGTTTTGCGGCCCTTGCCCTCTCCCTCGTAGACGACTCTGCCGCTGGCGGGGGAGACGCACTTTATGCGGCCGTTTGAGGATTTGTACACGGCTGTGCCTCCGCGCAGTATGACGGCATAGGTGCCGACCCCGAAGCGCACGCCGTAAAACTCCTCTTTCGCATTCCCGATCACATAGGTGCCGTAGCCGCTGCCGAAGCGGGAGAAGAACGGGTTTTTGGCGTCGTCCTCGCTCGGGTCCGCGCCCAGAAGCGTAAGGTCGGAGTCTATCGCGATAAGCTGCATGTCCGCGCCGCCGTCGGAGGAGAGAACGCCCCACTGGTTGGCTTTCATGTCGCAGTTTACAAACACGCTTGAGGAATTGCGGCCCATGAGGTTGGTGCCGCGTGCATTGCCGGTTATGCCCAGCACCCAGGGAGGCGCGACCATGACTGTGCAGTCGGCACTGTTGATATAGCCGTCATAGAGCCTGCCGCCCATGACTGTGCAGCGGCAGTTTTTGCACAGGGTATCGGACCGGTCATCGCAGAACACGGCGGGCTTTGCCACGCCGACGGAGAGGATATCGACGTTGTCAAGCGTAACAAAAGAGCCGTTCATGGCCGAGACTATCGCGCCGTAGCCCGTAAAATCGCTTACGCGGCTGCCGTCGGAGCCTGTCACGAACTTAAACGAGCTGTCTTTAACGGTGTATTCGCCGCCGTAGGCGATAAGCGCGCTAAAATCCGGGCTCGTTGACTCGACGTGGACGCCATCGGCGCTCCTGCCGTCGAACCTGCCGCCCGTGACGGCCGCGGTCACGGACATGTTTTGGATTATCCCGTCTTTGCCGACGACCAGCGCGGCGCGGTAGTCGTCGTTGCCGCGGTCCTTGTAGCTGCATGGTATTTCGGGGAACTTGTCGGTAGTGAAAAACTGTGCGTTGTCACTGCCCTTTCCGGGAACATATTCGGTTTCGACCCCGTCAACGAGCATTGTCACAAGCTTCCCTTCCGGGGCTTTGAAGCTATTGTCAGTCAACTTGAAGGCCTCCTTTATTCTGTATAGTTCTATCCTATCACACATGGCGGAAAGTTTTTAGTTACAAATAGTAATAAATCCGCGCTGCGGCATGTGCAGTGCGGATTTATTGCGTTTGTCACTCTACAAGGCTCGTGCGCCAGGTCCCGCGCTTTGTGTAGATCATGCCGATCGGTATGGACACTATGGGCGCGATCGCGCAGGCGGCGTATACTCCGACGATGCCAAACAGCGCGTTTAACAGTATGGCCAGGGGAACTCGCACGAGGATGCAGTTGCAAAACGAGGAAAACAGCACGAGTTTAGTATGCCCGGCCCCTGTCATCAGAGAGTGATATATCAGAAAAACGGCATACCACAGCTCGCTTATCATCTCTATCCTGAGGTTGAGAGCCGTGTATTTTATGATCTGCTCGTCGTCGGTGAACAGTCCGGCAAGCTGGCGGGCGAAAATGCAGGAGATGGCAATACCCACGGCGGCCAGCAGCAGAGAAGGGCGCATGGCCGTGTACATGACCTGCTTTGCACGGTCGTATTTTCGCGCGCCGAGCGTCTGCGCAATCATGGCGGAGGTGCCCGTGCTCATCGCCAGGATGAAAACATGCGAGAAATCGCGGATTTTGGAGTTTATGCCGGAGGCGGCAGAGTATGTAACGCCGTAGCCGTTTATCAGCCAGGTGACAGCCAGTCACGAGATGCTCGCAACCGTCCACTGTATGGCGCAGGGTACGCCGACCTTGAAGATAAGGCGCGTCTTTGCTCCGTCCGGCCTGAAAAGAGCGGGACGGAACGGGAAGATGTCCTTGTGCAGCAGCATATAGCCCAGCGCGAGCAGGACGGAGGCATACTGCGCGATGACGGTTGCAAGAGCGGTGCCCGCCGTACCCATGCCGAGAGGGCCGACAAACAGAAGGTCCAGCCCGATGTTTACAACGGTGGAGACGAGCACGCAGTACAGCGGGGTGCGCGAATTTCCAACAGCCCGCAGCGTTGAGGCGAGCATGTTGTATGTGAACACGGCGAAAAAGCCCCAGGCAGATACGCTCAGATAGGCATGGGTGTCCTCATGGGCCGGAGCGCGCAGAAGCGTCGTTATCGGCCCCGAGAGCAGGAAAAACAGCAGCGCAAAGGCTGCCCCGGTCACGGCAAAGATAGTCATAAACGTGCCGATCGTCTTTTCCAGACTGTTCCTGTCGCCGCTGCCGAAATACTGGCCGACAAGCACGCTGCCACCGTTGCTCAGACCGATGGCGACGTTTGTTATCAGGAACGTTATCTGGTTTGCGTTGTTGACGGCGCTGGTGCCGTTTTCGCCGACAAAGCGGCTGACGACCAGCATGTCCACGATGCCGTAGGCCGCCTGAAGAAGGCTGGTCGTAATAATCGGTATGGCGTAGAGGATAAGCTGTCGCCGGACGCTGCCGGCGGTCAGATCTCTCTGGGTCGATGCCACCTCTTACCCCCCGATCGCGCTTCGCATATAAAAGTTGAACTTCCTCTCGCGCTCAAGCGTGGTGACGTCCATATGCCCGGGATAGACCTCATAATCGCCGGGCAGCTCATATAGCCGCCGCAGACTGGCCAGCTCCTGCTCCATGCTTCCTCCGGGAAAGTCCGTGCGGCCGCAGGAATCGCGGAAGAGAGTATCGCCGGTAAAGAGCGCATCCTGACACATGAGCGTAACGCTCCCGGGGGTATGCCCCGGGGTCTCGATCACATGAAAAACAAGGGAGCCGACCGTGAACTCGTCGCCCTCCTTGTAGTATATGGAGCCCTTGGGCGGGGTAAAGCGGTAGGGGATGGAGCCGATCTCAAGGTTCACATCCTTTTCGTTTATGCACACTGTCGCGCCAGTCTCCTCATAAACGGCCTGAACGGCCATGGTGTGGTCAAAGTGTCCGTGGGTCAGGAAAATATACCGGCAGGTGAGCCTGTTGCGCTCAAGGTAGTCGAGCACGACGTTGGATTCGTCGCCCGGGTCGATGACAGCGCACTCGAGAGTGTCTTCATCGGTGACGATATAGCAGTTCGTCTCGATCTGGCCGAGGGGGAGTTGTTTTATCAGCATTGCTTAACCTCCAGGTCTGTTTTATGATATATGGTATAAAAGTATTAAGTATAAAGTGTTTTTGCCCTGCAATATGCCGAGTCGCGGCGTGAGGACGGTTAAAGCTCCTTTGTGTCGAGTATCAGCGTGACCGGGTCCTCGTTTACGGAGCTTACGTCCATGTCCGCGCCGAACACGCCGGTCTCGACGAGGAAGCCGCGCTCCCGGCACTGGCTGATGCAAAGCTCGTACAGAGGCACGGCCGT
The DNA here is from genome assembly GCA_964609305.1 of uncultured Oscillospiraceae bacterium. Classification (GTDB taxonomy): domain Bacteria; phylum Bacillota; class Clostridia; order Oscillospirales; family Oscillospiraceae; genus CAKSXP01. The sequence continues at coordinate 61,109 of CAZSRK010000002.1, read as the reverse complement.
TTCCGGCCGCGCGGCGTTTGTAAAGCCGGGGCGCCGCTGGCGGCAGTCGCCGTAAAGCGTGAACTGGCTGACTATCAGAAGCTGCGCGCCGGCGTCCGCCGGGGATATGTTCATTTTGCCGTTTGCGTCTTCGAATACCCGCAGGCCGCATATTTTATCTGCAATTTTTCTCGCCTCAGCCTCGGTGTCATCCGTGTGTACGCCGAGCAGGACCAGAAACCCCCGGCCGATTTCTGCAACGACCTTTCCGCCTATCGTGACCGAAGCGGATTTTACTCTTGTTATGACGGCTCTCATACCGGAGCGCCTCCTCTTGTAACTTCGATGACCCCGTTTATACCGCTTAGCTTGCGGATGATCCCCTTCAGATCATCGAGGTTTGACACCTCCAGTGTCACGTTTACTATGCTCTTGCCCGTGCCCATATCGCGTGCAGACAGGCTGCGCACTTTGGCAGACAGGGAATTGAGCACCGTCGCAACGTCCATGACAAGGCCGTCGCGTTCCCTGGAAGAGATGGTCAGCGTCGTGGTGTAGCGGTCGGTTATCGCGTCGGCCCAGCCCACCTTTATCCAGCGGTCTGCCTCCTCCGGGTTTTTCAGGCTTCGTTTATAGTTTTCACAGTCACGCCTGTGTACGGATACGCCATAGCCGCGGGTTATGAAGCCGACGATTTCGTCGCCGGGGACCGGCGTACAGCAGCGGGAAAATTTGATAAGGCAGTTGTCCAGCCCCTCTACGAGCACACCGTGGACGGCCTTTTCGTTTTTTGCAGGGGTTTCGTTTTTTATCACCGCCTGCTCGCCCATTTTCTCCACCAGAGCCTTGACCTTAGGCTTCTGTGCCTTTATTATCTCCTCCTTGACCCTGTTGACCGCACGCACGGCGGTGACCCCGCCATAGCCGATGGCGGCATACATATCGTCAAGGCTGGAAAAGGACAGCTTCTTGAGCACGGTATTTATAAGCTCCTCGCCGCTCAGGTCGCTCATCGTAAAGCCGGCGCGCCGGAATTCGTCCTCGAACATGTCGCGCCCGTGCTGGACGTTTTCCTCGCGCTTTTCCTTCTTGAACCACTGCTTGATCTTGGTCCTTGCCGACCCGCTTTTGGCCAGCTTGAGCCAGTCGCGGCTCGGGCCCGGCGCACTTTTGGAGGTGAGCACCTCCACAATGTCGCCGTTTTGCAGGTTGTGGCTGAACGGCACTATGCGCCCGTTGACCTTCGCGCCGGTCATGCTGTTGCCGACTGCGGAGTGGATGCTGTATGCAAAATCTATGGGAGTAGCTCCGGCCGGAAGGTTGATTATGTCGCCGTTGGGCGTGAAAACGAACACCTGGTCGGCGAACATGTCGACTTTCAGATCGTTGAAGAAATCCTGCGCGTCGCTGTCCTGCTGCGTCTCGAGCAGCAGACGCACCCACGCGAAGCGTTCCTCATCGCCCTCCTTGACTCCGGTCGAGCCGGATTTATACTTCCAGTGCGCCGCCACGCCGTATTCAGCCGTCCTGTGCATGTCCCAGGTGCGTATCTGCACCTCAGAGGGAATGCCCTCGTTTCCGATCGCGGTCGTGTGTATGCTCTGATAGCCGTTGGGCTTGGGCGTTGCGATATAGTCCTTGAACCTTCCGGGGACTGGCTTGAACATGTCGTGGATATGCCCCAGTACGTTGTAACAGTCGGGGATGGTGTTGACGATGACGCGGAAGGCGCACAGATCAAAGATCTCCTCCATATCCAGCTTCTGCGTATACATTTTGCGGTAGATGCTGTAAATATGCTTTATCCTGCTGGATATGGTGCATTCGATGTTCCAGTCGTCCATGCGCTCCTTGATGCGCTTTTCCATGGAGCTCATAAAGGTTTCGGTCTGCTCCTTGCGGGCGTCGAGCCTGTCGTTTATCTCCTTATACGCCTTGGGGTCAAGATACAAAAGCGCCAGATCCTCCAGCTCCCATTTAATGCGCTGGATGCCAAGACGGTGCGCGATAGGGGCGTATATCTCCATGGTCTCCTTGCTCTTGATATACTGCTTGTCGGGGGTCTGGTACTCCATCGTGCGCATATTGTGCAGACGGTCGGCGATCTTTATGAGGATGACGCGGATGTCCTTGCTCATGGCCATGAGCATCTTGCGCATGTTCTCCATCTGCTCATCCTCTTTGCTCGTGTACTGCACGCGTGTCAGTTTGGATACGCCCTCGACGATGTCGGCCACGGATGTACCGAACTGCTTTACCAGGTCCTCGTGGGTGAGGGCCGTGTCCTCGATGCAGTCGTGCAGCAGCGCGGCGACGATGCTGTCCTCGTCCAGATGCATCTCGCCGGCGGCAATGGTGGCGGCGGCCAGGGCGTGGGAGACATAGGGGGAGCCGTCCTTACGCTTCTGCCCGGAATGTGCCCGCTCAGCGCATTCGTATGCCGCACGCACGCGCCCGAGGTCTATATTCTGGTTATATGAACGTATGCTTTCAACGAGCTTGTCGTACATCTGCTCGAGCATCTCTTTGTCGGAAGGCTCAGACATATGGACGTCTCCTTTCAAATAATTTTTATGTGTTCAGCACGCGCTCTCCTGCGAGAGCCTTTGCAGAGTCGGGGAGTCTGACAGGCTGACCTTGGATGCCTGCCTGTTCACGCGCAGGCTAGTTTCCCCGTTTTTCCGGATGAGCGTGACAAGCCCCAGTTCGGCGAAAGCGGCAAGCCCTGCACAGGCCATCGGAGCATACAGGCCGCAGCAGCTTACGGCCTGTTCCAGAGGCAGTTCCCCGTCCGGCAGACGGAGCAGGCTTTTCCAGAGCCGCGCAAGCTCCGCCCGGCCGGGAAGACACTGCCGTGCGTCGTCGCAGGACAGCTCCAGCCCGCCGAGTATGCGCCGGCGCAGCTCTCCGTCATCGTGGACGCGCAGGTCGATGACCAGGAGCTGAACACTCCTTCTGGAGCGAAACTCGTTTATCTGCGGGAAAAACGCTATATCCACAAGGTCTCCCTCGCGCACGCCGAGTTCTTCAGCGGTGCGGGAGAAAAACACGCAGTTGTATGTTACGCCGAATTTGCGCACTCTAAGGCGCAGATGCTTTCCGCCTCCGATGGGTATGACGCTCAGCAGCTGCGCACCGGTGATGCACAGCGTCGGCCGGGGGTTGCCGTTGCCGCAGGGCTCCAGCTGTTCCAGTGAGGCGACGCAGTCCATGGTGAGCAGGCTGGCCGAGTCCACGCGCAGATCGATCCCGAGACTTATCTCGCCGGAGCATGGGTGCCGGTCATAGTATTCGCCCAGAGCCTGGCGGAAGGCGTCTATGTTGTCCCTGTGTATGTTCAGGCCGGCGGCCATCGCGTGTCCGCCGAAGCTGATAAGATATTCACTGCAAGCGCCGAGAGCTTCAAACAGGTTGAATCCGCCGTAACTGCGGCAGGAGCCCTTTCCGTTCTCCCCGTCGAGGCAGATCATGATGGCGGGCATGCCAAAAGTCTCCGTCAGGCGGGAGGCTACGATGCCGATAACGCCCTGGTGCCAGCAGCTGCTGGCAAGGACGATGGGATGCCGCGGCGGTTCGGGCCCTATCATGTCCAGAGCCTCTTTCCAGATCTCCGTCTCGAATTCCTGACGGCTCCGGTTGAGCCGGCACAGCTCACCGGCAAGCTGCGCTGCCTGCCAGTCGTCACTGCACATGAGCAGCTCCGCCGCGCGCCCCGCCTGGCCCAGACGTCCGGCGGCGTTTATCCGCGGTGCGAGCGTGAAACCGATCGCGCCGGCGTTGAGGCGTTTTTTGCCCAGGCCGGCCTCCTCCATCAGGGCGCGCAGGCCGTATATCGGGTTGGTACGAAGCTTTTCAAGGCCCTTTTCGGTCATGACGCGGTTCTCGCCCGTCAGAGGCATGACGTCGGCGATCGTGCCGACGGCGACAAGGTCGCAGTATTCGTCAAGACAGCGTACGGCGTCGCCGTCAATCGCGCACACCAGCTTGAACGCGACACCGACGCCGGCCAGATTCGCGTTCGGATACGCACAACCGGGCCTCTTCGGGTCAATGACGGCGACGGCCTGGGGCAGGGTATCCATACACTCATGGTGGTCGGTGATTATCATATCGATGCCGATGCTGCCGGCGTATTGCGTCTCCGCCACACCGGTTACGCCGCAGTCGACGGTCACGATCAGACTGGCGCCCTGTGCGGCCAGACTGTCTATCGCCGCGGAGTTAAGGCCGTAACCCTCGCCGATGCGATCGGGGATATAGGACAGGCAGTCGAGACCGAGTGAACGCAGATAGCAGGTGAGAAGACAGGTGCTCGTTATACCGTCGACGTCGTAATCCCCATACACTGCGACTTTTTCGCCGCGGCTGACGGCCAGCCGTATTCTGTCGACTGCCGGCTGCATATCCGTCAGCAGGAACGGGTCCGTCAATGCTCCGGGATCCAGGGAGAGAAATCTCCGTGCGCTGTCGGCGTCGCCGTATCCACGCAGGGAAAGGATCATGCTCAAAAGAGGGGTAAAGCCCGCCCGGACCAGCTCCTGCGGGGCCTCGGGCGGCATATATGACATTTTCCATGTGTTGTATTTCATAATATTATCCTACATATTTTATCAAAATATTATATCAGAGGTGACAGCTTTCTGCAAGTTGCTGTTAGTATATAGTTTATATATTGTAATATTTTACGGATATCGTGGGATACTAGCGGCGTAAACTTGTTGGAACGGAGGAAAAACAATGAGTAATATGAACTTTGTAAAAGGTATGGGCATCGGTCTGATCGTCGGAGCCTCGGCCGTCGGCGCGATGATGATAAAGCCGAAGAAAAAGCATTGCAGCATGATAGGCAAGGCCCTCAAATCCGTGGGTGAGGCGATCGACGGGATGGCCAATTCTATCGGACTGTAAGCTGCCCTCCGGTCGGACGCGGACGCAAAAGTGTCAAAAGGCCAAAAAAATACTTGCATTTTATTTCCGGCTGTGCTATCATACTTAGGCGCTCAGGATAAGCGCCGTTAGCTCAGCTGGATAGAGCGTCTGGCTACGGACCAGAAGGTCAGGGGTTCGAATCCCTTACGGCGTGCCAGGAATCCTCCACCGGAAGGTGGAGGATTTTTTGCGTTTCCGGCGACTCTTCGGGAGGAATATAACCAGGCGGTTATATAATTAATAACGCAATTCGTATTGGAAATAGTGCCGGGTGTGATATAAAATGGACAAAAAAACAATCGGAAGGATGAAAACGCGATGGAAAGAAAATATCCGCATCTTTTTTCTCCGCTGAAGATTGCCGGAGTCACACTCAAAAACCGCATCATCTCGGCGCCGATGGCCTTTCCGGATATCTCGCCGGAGGGATATCTGACACCGGAGGCCGCCGCCTTCTACGAGCTTCGCGCAAAGGGGGGCGCGGCCGTGGTCACCGTCTCCGAGTGCATCGTGGACACGGTCTACGGCAAGAGTCATAACATAAACATAGCTCTGGATATGCCCAATGCCCTGCCGGGTCTTGCCACCACCGCCGTAGCGATAAAACGGCACGGGGCGATCCCCTGCGCCGAGCTCAACCACAGCGGTATGCACTCCGGCGCGGATAATCTGGATAAGAGCAAAAATAAACTCAACAAGCGTTTCGGACCGAGCGCCTGCGTGCTGGACAACGGCTCCGTGATCGAGGAGATGCCCAAAGAGATGATACACGAGCTGGTAGACAAGTTTGCCAAAGGCGCGGCGCTGGTAAAAAAAGCGGGGTTTGAGATGATCCTGCTGCACGCGGGGCACGGCTGGCTGCTTCAGCAGTTTTTGTCCCCGGCGGATAACAGACGCAACGACGAATACGGCGGCAGCCTTGAAAACCGCGCGCGGCTGACTGTCGAGGTGCTGGACGCGATACGCGCCGAGGTCGGGCCGAAATTCCCGATCGAGATACGCATCAGTGCCGAGGAATACAGGCCGGACGGCTACGGGTTTGACACAGCGCTGGAATTTGCGCGTATGGTCGAGCCGAAAGTCGATCTGATACAGATGTCGACAGGCAGTCATGAGGGTTCTTTTGACAAGACCCACCAGCCCATGTTCGTGCAGCGCGGGGGCCTGGTTCAGTATGCCGAAAAGGCAAAGAAGGTCCTGACAAAACCCGTTTCAACGATCGGCGCGCTCAGCGACCCTGCGATGATGGAGGATCTTATCGCCTCCGGAAAGTGCGACACGGTTGAGATGGCGCGCCAGCTTCTGGCCGACCCATACTGGCCCAGGAAGGCATATACCGGGCGGGACGATGAGATCGTCCGCTGCTGCCGCTGCTTCACCTGTATGGGCGAGCGTATGGCCACCGGCCGGCGTATCTGCGCGCTCAATCCCGTCATCGGACATGAGTATGAGCTGAATTTTGCCCAGCATCCGACGAGCCCGAAGCGCGTGCTTGTGGCCGGAGGCGGTCCCGCAGGGCTGACCTGTGCGCTCGTAGCCGCCGAACGGGGGCACAATGTGACGCTGTGCGAGAAAAATCAGGCTCTGGGCGGCGCGCTCCGGGCCGAGCGCGGGATCGACTTCAAGAGCGATCTGTTTGCCTTTGTCGCGACTCGTGAGACACAGCTTCGCCGCGCGGGCGTGGATATACGCCTCGGCACCGCCGTGACGCCGGAGCTGTGCCGCGAGCTGGAGCCGGACGTACTCATCTGCGCGGTCGGGGCACAGCCCGTCATCCCGCCTCTGCCGGGCATCGACAGGGAAAACGTTATAGTCGCAAACGATCTGTCAGAGCCCGGGACCAGGGTTGGAGACAGAGTCGTGATCCTCGGCGGAGGCCTGGTAGGATGCGAAGCGGCCGTGCACCTGGCGCAGGAGGGAAAGAAGGTCGACGTCGTTGAGATGCAGGACAGTGTATGCCCGGACGCCAACGGACGTCACCGTCCAATACTTCTTGCGCGTATGGAAAGTGTCGGCATCAGCATACATACCGGAATGCGCGGGCTGCGCGTCACCGGCGAGGGCCTTGTCTGCGCCGACGCCCAGGGAAAAGAGGTGCTGTTTGAGGCCGACACCGTCATATGCTCTGTCGGCCAGCGCCCGCTTGAGAGCGTAGCCGACGCATTGCGCGACTGTGCAAGCGAGGTTGTGAATATCGGCGATTGCGTGCGTCCGGGCACCGCCACGCAGGCAAACTTCCGCGCATATTTTGCGGCCCTGGATATATGAGATAAGAAAATGTCCGTTTGAGCATTGCTCAAACGGACATTTTTCAGATAGATCGCCGCATTTGCCTATACCCGGTGCAGGCAAGTAAAGCAGACCGCCAGGTCTTGTGGCATATGAAATACCGCGCCGCTATAAAGACGGCAGTGCAAAAAGTCAACTGCCGGTCTCTACCAGGACCTTTTCAACACGCAGCCCATCCTCATCCATCTCAAGCACGGTCACGTGAAGGTTTGCCGCGCTGAAGCTGTCGCCAGCCTGCGGAAAAGCGCCGAATGACTCTATTGTCCAGCCGCCGACCGTGGAACTTTCGCTTTCGGGCAGTTTGCCGACAAGCTCATCTTCTATAAGCTCCATGAAGTCGGACATGCTCATATCGCCGTCAAGCTCATACTTGCCCAGGCTGCGCTGCACGACTTCTGTCTCGATCTCGTCGGATTCGTCCCAGATATCGCCGACTATCTGTTCCATCACATCCTCCATGGTGATAAGCCCCATGGAGCCGCCGTACTCATCGGTGACGATGGCGATGTGCGTCTTGGCGCGGCGCAGCTCGGACAGGACGGAGGGAAGCTTCATCGTCTTGTAGACATAACAGGGCTCGATCAGAAGCGAGCGGATGTCCGGTTTCGGGTTATCCAGCGCGGCCCTGAAGAAGTGGTTGAGGTACAGAACGCCGATTATGTTGTCGATGCTGTCTTCGTAAACAGGTATACGGGAGAAGCTGGTGCTCTCGATCAGAGCGGCCGTTTCCTCCCAGTCGTCGTCTATATCGATCGCCTCCATATCCACACGGGAGGTCATGACCTCCCGTGCGGAGATCTCGGAGAAGTCCAGCGCTGCCTGAAGCAGGTCGGAGCGTTCCTCGTCAATTATGCCCTCGTCCTCGACGGTTTCGATTATGGACTGAAGTTCCTCAACGGCGGATTCTTCGTCGCCCGGCTCCTCCTCAGTTTCCGCGGGGTGGGTGATGAGCCGCGCCAGGCCAATAACCGGCCTCACGATGGGAAACAGGATTATCATAAGAAGCCTTATCGGATAGGACACGCCACAGGTCAGACGGGTTGCGTTTTTCCTGGCCACTATCCTGGGTATGGTCTCGCCGAAGATTATGACGATGACTATTATGACCGCCGCCGCGACGGCAACATAGCTGCTCCAGCCAAGCAGGACGGCGATCACGCTCGTTAGCGAGGCTGCGGTGATGTTCACAAAGGTGTTGCCGAGCAGTATCGCGCCGGCGGCGGAGTCGATGCTGCTCAGGATGCCGCAGGCCAGCCTTGCCCCGCGGCTGCCGTCCTCAGCCAGCGACTCCAGACGCATGCGGCTGGCACTTGAGAGACTGGTTTTGCAGACGGAGAAAAACGCGGATAGGGCAACGCAGATGATTACACCGATCGTATAGCGCATCATTTCTCATCGCCCCCTTCCTTTGCCTCCTCAGGCAGTATGCGGAAGGTGAGCTTGGTGATCCGGTGCTGGCTCATGCCGGTTACGGTTATCTCCAGCTCGTGATAGCGGAAGCTGTCGCCCGGACGGGGCAGCAGCTCAAATTTTTCATAGGCCCATTCACCGAGGAGTTTATGCTCCCAGTCGGTGTCCTCCGGGTCGTCATAGTCGAGCAGTTCGAAGGCCTCTTCCATATCCAGCTCCGAGCTCATCTCTATGCTGCCGTCGGGATTCTTGGTGAATGTCTCGATGATTTCGTCGTCCTCGTCCCATATCTCGCCGACCAGCTCCTCGAGCATATCCTCGATCGTTACGATGCCGAGCGTACCGCCGTAATTGTCCGTGACGATGGCCATGTTGAGCTTTTTGTGGCTCATTTCCGGCAGCAGCTCATCTATATTCGTGCTCTGGTGTACAAAGAAAGCCTCGTCCAGCAGCGGTTCCATGCTGACGTTTCCTCCGCCGCTTATATAGGCTTTTATGTACTTTCGGATCTGGAGGACGCCGATCACATTGTCGATACTGCCGCGGTAGACGGGCAGTCGGCTGTGTTTGAATGTTTTGACTGTCTCGATGACCTCACAGGCGGGCGTGTCGACGTCTAGGGCGTCAAGGTCGACTCGGGAGGTCAGCACGCTCTCAACGGTGACGTCGCCGAACATAAGCGCGGAGTGGACAAGCTCGCTGCGGCCCTCGCTGAGCTCGCCCTCGTCCTTAAGGTTTTCTATGATGTCGTAAAGCTCGTCTTCGGTAACGGTGATCTCAGGATCGCCGCGTGTGAGCCGGGCAAAGGCGTTTCCGAAGGCCGTGAGCAGGCGGGACAGGGGCGAGAGAAGCGCCATAAAAAAGAACAGCGAACCGGCGGTTGCAAGGGCAAGGCGCTCGCTGTATTTTCTGGCCAGATACTTCGGAAGCATCTCGCACGCGATGAACACGAGGGTGGTCAGGATGACCGCGCTCCACACCACGGCGCCGGGCCCCCATCTGCGTATGACGATCACAGCGACCAGACAGGCCACCGCCAGATACACGATGTTGATACCGATAAGCAGTGTGGTGGCCGCAGCGTCGGGACGGTCAAGGATCCTCATTGCCCTGACTGCGCGTCTGTCGCCGCGATCCGCACTGGTTTTTATCCTGATTTTGCTCACGGACGCAAAGGCTGACTCGGCCATGGCAAAGTATGCGGCCATGGCAAGCAGAAAAACTATCAGAACATACGATAAAGGATTACCTTCGTCCATGCGGACTCATCACTCCAATCACAAAGCGGGAATTTATTTGGATCCAAGTATAACATAACAAGTATAACATAATATGTCCGCCGCGTCAAATAACGGCGGCGCGCGGGAATGAAGTCAGGCATCCCCGTCCATATTGGATTATACCAGGAAGATATTATGCTTGTAAAGTTGCTCTTAAAACATATATAATAAGATTTGACCCATAATGAAAGAGGAGGCGGTAAGCGATGCCCAGCCAGTGGAAGCTGCCGGCGGAAAAACTGCACAGCACCTATGTCGCCAATACGCAGGCTTTTTACAAGGCGGCCGGTGATTCGTATCGTGCGGAGCTGGACGATTTCATGCAGTCCTGCGCAATCAAACTGTGGAGCCGCGCATCTGCCATAACCCAGAACCATGTTGATGCGATAAACGAGCTGTATTCAAAAAACGCCCGCCGTCCGCGCTGGCTGCTTTGGGAGCTTACCGGAGCGGTGTGCAGTTCGGGTGAGTTTCTGCCGCCGCTGTTTTTCTGGGGACTTGCCGAGAAGGATGCCAAAAATGGCACCGATTTTTCCCGCGTCTTTATACGCATGCTGACAAACATCCTGCTTTGCCTTGCCGCCGTGGACGACGAGGTTACGCTGGAGGAGGCGGAGTTTATAACCGAATGCGGCGACAGGCTCGGCACGGTATGCGACAGCGCGCTTGTCAAAAAGTCAAAGCCGGCGCTGCGCGCCATGGACTATGTCACCAGCGTGGAGCCTGGCTTTGCTGAAAAGCACCCGCCGGCCGCCGCCGGCGCGCAGACGGGTCCCGGCGCGTAGCAGGAGAAGGCTGCCGCGAAGACGCAGGATGAAGAGAAACCGTCGCTTGAGGAACTGATGGACTTGCTCGATGCGCTTATCGGCCTTGAGGAGGTCAAAAAGGACGTAAAAAGCCTTATAAACCTGATAAAAGTGCGCAAGATGCGGCTTGAAAACGACCTGCCCTCACCGGCTATGTCCCTGCACCTGGTGTTCACGGGAAACCCCGGCACCGGCAAAACGACGGTCGCGCGCCTGCTCGCGGGAATATATGCGGCCATAGGCGTGCTGTCCAGGGGGCAGCTTATCGAAGTGGATCGAGCTGGCCTGTGCGCCGGCTATGTCGGACAGACGGCGCTCAAGACACAGGAGGTAATACAGTCCGCGCTCGGCGGCGTACTGTTCATAGACGAGGCGTATTCCCTTGCATCCGGCGGAGAAAACGACTTTGGACGTGAGGCGATAGAGACGATACTCAAGGGCATGGAGGATAACCGCGACGACCTGGTTGTCATCGTCGCGGGATATTCCGGACGTATGGAGGAATTTACAAATTCCAACCCGGGGCTGGAGTCCAGGTTTAATAAGTATTTTCATTTTCCCGATTACACGGGACGGGAGCTTTTTGAGATATTCAACGGTATGTGCGAAAAAAACGGCTATAAACTGACGGAGGAGGCGCTCGAGTGCGCGCGCGAGCGGTTTGAAGCCATGTACGAGCACAGAAGCGATAACTTTGGAAACGGCCGTGACGTGCGCAATCTGTTTGAGGATATGGTCTCGCGCCAGGCCGACCGCATTGCAGCGATGGACAGCCCGACGCGGGACGAGATAATGACTGTGGTCAGCTCGGACCTGCCGGAGGAGTAATGCCGCTCAGCCGGCGCCGGAGAGTACGAGTATCAGGCCGTATACGACGCTGGCGGAGATGCCGAACACGATGACGGGGCCGGAGATGGTGAACATCTTGGCAGCGGTGCCGGTTATGATACCCTCGCTCTTGAACTCGAGCGCAGGCGTGACGACGGCGTTTGAAAAGCCGGTTATGGGCACAAGCGTGCCCGCGCCGGCAAACTTTGCGATGTCGTCGTAAAGCCCGAAACCGGTCAGGAACGCGCCGAGGAAAACGAGCGTTATCGTCGCGGCTGTCGCGGCGTCCTGCTCCGACAGGCCGAAGTAGCCCCACATCTGTATAAGCCCCTGGCCTATGCAGCAGATGACCCCGCCGACAAAAAACGCCTTGAGCATGTCTTTGCCCAGCGGCGACGGCGGGCTCATTTTTTTAAGGTATTCGTTGTATTCCTGATTGGTCATTTTCATATAATAAAATCGCCTCCCAATGGGCTTAGTCTGCCACTGGGAGGCCGTTTTATGCCGGTCAATTAAGTATTTTGGCGCTATTTGACTATTTCAATGTTGTCAACGCCGTTTTTTTCAAACTCGCTTATATACTCGTTGATCCGGATGGCAAGCTCCGAAACATCGTCGGGGCTGATATGCTCTGAATCCATGTCGCGGCGCGCAAGCTCCTCGGCGAGGATGTCGAAAAATACAGCGTCCTCATAATCTGCGATGGCCTCGTGAATACCGCCGTCCTCGTATGCGCGGGAGGGGAATATATGGCCGTGCCAGACCTGGATGAGCGAGGTCATGTCGTTTTTTGCACACTGCGCGAAGAGTTTTTCCTGGATCTTGTCGTAGTCTTCGAAGCGGTCGCTGCCGCGCGTGGAATTGAGCACCCAGTTGCCGATGTATACCATGTCAAGCAGTCTGCGGAATTCTTTTGTCGTAAGCTCGATCTTCATGCTAACCTCCTCGGCGAAAGTGTCTTTCCGGTTCCTAATTCATTATATCAAAGGGCCTTATAAAATTCCACACAAATTTCCCCCTTGATTTGCGGTGGGTTTTGGCATATGATACCCACAGTGAATTAATGGCGGGCACACCGCCTGAGATTTGCGCAGAGCACGCGGCTCAGCGCGGAAGCGCCCGCCGCTATTTGGAGGAAAGCATGGATAACAGAGCGATCGCCATATTTGATTCCGGCCTTGGCGGGCTGACGGCGCTTCGGGCGCTCAGACGGCTGATGCCGGGGGAAAACCTGATATTTTTTGGCGATTCGGCGCATGCTCCATATGGCGGTCGGTCGCGTGAGGAGCTTATCAGGCTGTCGCTTCGCGACCTCGCGTTCGTGACCGGATTTGACGTGAAGGCCGTGCTCGTGGCCTGCGGCACCAGCAGCTCAAACGCGATGGAGCAGCTAAAAGCTGCCTCGCCGGTGCCCGTCGTCGGGGTCATCGACTCGGCCGTGAAGAAGGCGGTCATGCGCGCACAGGACGGCGGCATCGGGGTCATCGCGACCGAGGCCACGATAAACAGCGGGGCGTATCAGCGTGCGATAGAGACCATTGCGCCAAAGTCAAAGGTGCTGGCCTGCGCATGCCCCGAATTTGTTCCACTGGTCGAGAGCGGACGATTCGGCAGGAACGACCCGGAAACAGCCGAAGAGGTCCGACGGGCGCTGGAGCCCTTTCTTGGGCAGGAATGCCGTGTCATGCTTCTCGGCTGCACGCACTATCCGATGCTTGCGCCGGAGATAAGCGCGGTCCTTCCCGGTGCGGAGCTTGTCAGCAACAGCGAGGCCGCCGCACAGGAACTGGCCGGTTTCCTCAATCGGACGGGCGCGCTCGCCGACAGGCAAAGCGGCGAGGTTCGGATATATACCAGCGGCGACGCGGACCTGTTCCGTGAAAATGCGCGGCTGTTCCTTCGGGATGAATACTGCGGCACGGTCAGCCATGCCGATATATAAAGCAACACGAAAAGAGGCAGCTATGAACGAGAATATAAGAGCCGGCAAGGACGTTATAATCTCCATTGTCGGTACGCAGACCTTTTCCGATGACGAAACCGATGTCATAGAGCTTGTCACTGACGGAAAGTATCTGCATAAAAACGGAGGAACATACTTCTCATATATGGAAAGCGAGATAACCGGGCTTGCGGGTACGACGACTACGTTTTCCGTAAAGCCCGACGCCGTGACCATGTCGCGCGTCGGCACGCTCAATACGACGATGATATTCGAGCCGGGGAAAAAACACTATTTCCTCTACGACACGCCTTACGGCGCGACGACGATGGGCGTCTCCACCCGCAGGGTCAACCACAGCCTTGACGAGCACGGCGGGGATATGGAAATAGAATATCTGATCGATCTTGAGCACACGACGATAGGCAGAAACAGCTTTAAGATAAACGTAAAAGAGAGCGGAAGGCGGGATAGCGTATGAACCTGATAGAAAACGCAAAAACACAGATAGACCGGCTGCTTGCCGCGGCTTATGACAGGGCCGCTGCCAACGGGCAGCTTCCCGCCGGCGCACAGCTCGCCGGCAAGGTCGAGATACCCAAGGACTCGAAAAACGGGGACTATGCGGCAAACCATGCCATGGCCGGAGCCAAGGCCATGCACGCCGCCCCGCGGAAGATCGCCGAGGCCCTTGCGGAAAACCTTGATCTTGAGGGGAGCTATTTCGAGCGGGTCGAGATTGCAGGTCCCGGATTTATGAATTTCTTTCTCGGCGACAGGTGGTACGGCGACGTGCTGCGCGCCGTGGTAGAGGAGGGGACCGAATACGGCCGCTCCGACGCAGGACACGGAGAGAAGGTCATGGTGGAGTTCGTCTCCGCAAATCCGACGGGGCCGATGACGATAGGCAACGCCCGCGGCGGCGTTCTGGGCGACGCGCTGGCCTCCGTGCTGGATATGGCCGGATACGACGTCTGGCGGGAGTTCTATGTCAACGACGCCGGTAACCAGGTTGACCTGTTCGGCAAGAGCATCGAGGCGCGCTATCTCCAGCTTATAAAAGGCGAGGACGCAGTTGAATTTCCCGATAACGGATACCATGGAGACGACATAAAACAGCTTGCCGGGCTCATCTATGAGCGCGACGGGGACAGGTATCTGGACATGCCTTCGGCCAAGCGCTGCGCCGCGTTTGTGGAATTCGGCCTGCCGCATAACATAGAGCTTATGAAAAAGGACCTCGAGCGTTACGGCATACATTTTGACAGATGGTTTCTCGAAAGCGAGCTGCACAAGTCCGGATATGTTGAACAGACCGTTAAGCTTCTGACTGAGGCGGGACACACATATGAAAAGGACGGGGCCATATGGCTGCGCAACACCGCGCTTGGCGCCGATAAGGATGAGGTGCTGCGCCGCTCCAACGGGTTTTACACATACTACGCGGTCGATATCGCCTATCACCGCAACAAGTTCATAGAGCGCGGATTTGACAGAGTCATCGACGTATGGGGCGCCGACCATCATGGCCACGCTATCCGTTTTGCCGCGACGATGAAGGCGCCGGAACTCGGCCTCGGCGACAAAAAGCTCGACTTTCTGATAATGCAGATGGTCCGGCTCGTGCGGGGAGGCGAGGTCGTCAAGGTCTCAAAGCGAACGGGCAAGGCGCTCACGCTAAGTGACCTTCTCGACGAGATCGGCGTCGACGCCTGCCGATTCTTCTTCAATTCCAGACCCGATACCCATCTGGAGTTCGATCTGGATCTGGCCGTGCGCCAGGACAGCGATAACCCGGTGTACTATGTCCAGTACGCCCACGCGCGCATATGTAGCTTGATAGAAATGCTCTCGCGCGAGGGGCACGCGGTACCACGGCCGGAGGAGACCGACACCGGATTGCTCAAAAGCCTGCAGGAGCGCGAGCTGATAAAGCAGCTTGCCGCGCTCCCGGATGAGATCCTGGCCGCTGCGCGCGACTACGACCCGAGCCGTATAAACCGCTATGTGACAGAGCTTGCCGCACGCTTCCACCGCTTCTATAACAGCTGCCGCATCAAGGATTCCGAGCCGGAGCTGCTGCGCGCGCGCCTGCTTCTGGCCGACTGCGCCAGGGACGTTATCGCGCATTGCCTGGCTTTGGTCGGCGTCTCCGCACCGGAAAAGATGTAAAACGGAAAGGGGCCTGAAAGATGTCATTCATGGGAAAAGAGATATTCATGCTCGACGGGGCGACCGGCACCGAGCTGCAGAAGCTGGGCATGCCGGCAGGCGCATGCTCGGAAAAGTGGGTGCTTGACAATCCGGAGAGTATCGTCGAGGTCCAGCGCGCCTATGTCGAGGCCGGATCCGACATGGTCTATGCGCCGACATTTGGCGCAAACCGCACAAATCTGGAAAAGCACGGCATAGACCCGGGCCTCGTGCGCGAATACTGTCAGCGCCTTGTGGAACTGAGCCGAAAGGCAACCGCGGGCACACAGGTCCTCGTTGCGGGGGATATGGCTCCCTGCGGCATGATGCCGGAGCCTTACGGTGACGACTCGCTGGAGGATATCCGCACCGTGTTCGAGGAACAGGCACGCGCGCTTGAGGAGGCCGGCGTCGACCTTTTCGGCATTGAGACGCAGGTGAGCATGCTCGAGTGCCGGGAGGCGGCCAAAGCTGTACTCAGCGTTACTGAAAAGCCGGTCATTGTGACCTTTACTTGCGGCCCCGGCGGACTCACTCTCTGGGGCGACGACCTGTCCGAGGTTATGCAGGAGCTGACGGACCTGGGCATTTCCGCCTTCGGCATAAACTGTGTGGGCGATCTTGACATGTTATCCGGGATTATCGCGCAGCTCAAAAAGACCGCGCGTGTGCCGCTCGTGGCAAAGCCCAACGCGGGGCATCCCGAATACCGCGACGGAAAGACCGTATATAACATGACGCCGGAGACGCTGGCCGCGGCCGCGTCCACGCTCAGGCGGTCGGGGTGCGAGATCTTCGGAGGCTGCTGCGGCACGACGCCGCAGCATATAGCGGCACTCAAATCCGCGCTGAGCTGAGGCTCAGCCAAAAAACAGCTTTACAGTAAGACAGGCCATCAGAAAACCGGTAAAATCCGCCGCCAGTGCCGCAGGCACAGTGCGGCGGCTTTTTTTGACGGAGGCAGCGCCGAAATACACGGCGATGACGTAAAACGTAGTCTCCGTCGAGCCGAGCATGACCGCAGCTATACGTCCGATCATACTGTCCGGGCCATACTTTTCCATCAGCTCCGAGCCGGCCGACAGGGCACTGCTCCCGCTGAACGGGCGCAGGAGCATGAGCGTGGTGGTCTCGGCTTTTCCATGACCGGGGACAACAGGCCGGCCAGAGCGTCTGTAACACCGGAAGCGCGGAGCATGTACACCGCGGACAAAAGCGCGATGAGCGCCGGCAGCATGCCGACGACCACGTTAAGTCCATTCTTTGCCCCGTCGGTCAGCGCAGAGAATACGTCCACCCGGCGGCACAGCGCGTATATCGCGTATATGGAGACAAAGGCCATGATAAACGGGGCAATCAGGGAGGACAGCGTGCTCATTTTTTGCCTGCCTCCAGCACTCGGGACACCAGGAGCCCGACTGTGACAGAGCATACGGAGCTTATCCAGACGCAGGGCAAAATGTCAAACGGAGTGGGGCTGCCAAGGGCTGCGCGTACAGCCGCGACCGTTGTGGGAAGCAGCTGGATGGAGGCTGTGTTCATCACAACCAGGCGCGTCAGCTCGTCCTCGGCGCCCAGTCGCTGCATGCCCCGCGCCGCCTTGATGCCCATTGGCGTGGCCGCATTGCCGAGGCCGAGCAGGTTAGCCGACACGTTTGAGCACAGCGCGCCGAAAGTTTCGCTGTCCCCGGCGGTACGGGGGAACAACCTGCCCAGCAGCGGGCGCAGCAGGCGCTTCAGTCCGCAGGCCAGGCCGGACCTGTCCATAAGCTCCATGACCCCTGACCACAGGCATATCATGCCCCCTGTGGTGATGCACAGCTCAACCGCCGCTGCAGCGCCCTCCATGGCCGCCGTGCCTATGCTCTCCGCGCGCCCGGTCACGGCCGCATATATGAAAGATACTGCCGCGGCGAGGCTCCAAAATACAGAGATGGCGATGACAATCACTCCTTTTTTGGTAAATTAACCTTCAATTCGTAAATTTGCAAAACTTTTTTATGAAATTATTGACATTATCTGTGCATGTGTTATACTGTTTGTGTTGTAAGAACGTGTCAACACTCAGGCAACCTCATACGGGAGAAATGAGAAAAAAACGTGAAAAGGGGAACGAGAAAATGAAGTCTACCGGAATCGTAAGGAAAGTGGATGAGCTGGGGCGCATAGTCCTGCCCATCGAGTTGCGCAGGACCCTTGACATAGCGGAAAGAGATGCCCTTGAAATATATGTGGATGAGGACCTCATAATTCTCAAAAAGTACATGCCTGCGTGTTTGTTCTGCGGCAACGCAAGGGACATCATCGATTATAAGGGCAAGAACATCTGCTCTGATTGTCTCAAGGCTATCAAGGAACTTTGAGCAACGTTTACAGCAAAAAGACTACCGCACCGTTACGGAAGTACCGGTGCGGTAGTCTTTTTTATGCTGCGGCTTAGATGTCCGCAGCGGGTGCGTCAAGGCGTTTTTTTCCATTTAACGCCCTGCGGAGTATCCTCGAGTATGATGCCCATGGCTTTGAGTTCGTCGCGGATACGGTCGGCCTCGGCCCAGTTTTTCTCCTTGCGCGCGGCCTGACGCTGTTCAATGAGGGCTTCGATTTCAGCGGTCTCTCCGTCATCGCCGCCGTCCGTGCCGAAGGGTATGCCAAGCACGTCGCACAGTTCCAGGAAAACGGCGCGGCACTGTGACGCCAGAGCCTTTGTCGGGTCCGCGGCGGGGGACACGGCGGAGTTGATCTCCCGCACCATCTCGAATATGACGGAGATGGCGTCGGCTGTGTTGAAGTCGTCGTCCATGACTTCGTCGAACTTGATGCGGTATTTGTCCAGCCCGGCGGCCATCTCGGCCTCGGCTGGGGTCATGTCGCCGTCTCTGCCGCTTTCGGCGAAGAAGTCTAGGTTGGCCTTTGCGGTGCGCAGGCGCTCAAGAGCGGCTCTGGCCTGCATGAGGATCTCCCCGGAGTAGTTGAGCGGGCTGCGGTAATGGCTCATGAGCATGAACATGCGTATGCAGTCGTAGCCGTAGGCCTCGGCCGCCTCGCGCACGGTGAAGAAATTTCCCAAGGACTTGCTCATCTTTTTGTTGTCGATGTTTATAAAGCCGTTATGCAGCCAGTAATTGACGAACTTGCAGCCGTTGGCCGCCTCGGACTGTGCGATCTCGTTTTCATGGTGAGGGAAGGCCAGGTCGCTGCCTCCGCAGTGGATGTCGATCGTTTTGCCGAGATAGCGGTTGGACATCGCCGAGCACTCGATGTGCCAGCCGGGCCTGCCCTTGCCCCAGGGGGAATCCCAGGCCGGTTCTCCGGGTTTTGCACTTTTCCACAGCGCGAAGTCAAGCGGGTTTTCCTTGATGTCCCCGACCTCGATGCGCGCGCCGGACTTGAGATCCTCTATCGGCTGGTGGCTGAGCCTGCCATATCCGTCAAAATGCAGCGTGCGGTAATAGACGTCGCCCTGGGCCTCGTAGGCATAGCCCTTTGCAATAAGGGACTCGATAAGTTCTATTATCTGCGGGATGTTCTCGGTTGCGCGGGGATGTACGGTCGCCTCGCGCACACCCAGGGCCTTTGCATCGACGAAGTATTCCTCGATGTACTTCTCGGCGACCTCAGAGGAGGATATGCCCTCTTCATTTGCCCTGTTAATTATCTTGTCATCGACGTCGGTAAAGTTCTGGACAAATCTGACCTCATATCCGCGGTATTCAAGATAGCGGCGCAGCACGTCGAACATGATGATAGGCCGCGCGTTGCCGACATGTATATAGTTATATACGGTCGGTCCGCAGGCGTACATTGAGACCTTGCCCTCCTCAATGGGGACAAACTCCTCCTTCTGCATGGTCATTGTGTTGAACAGCTTCATTTATTCAGTCTCCTTTATTTTGGAAAATCTCTCCGTTATTATTTTTTCAAGCATGCTTAGCTGGTCGCGCATCGCGCTCAGCTCGACCTCGACGGGATCGGTCACGTTGACCTGATCGACCTCGGCGGCATAGTTGACGCGTTTTCCTGCAATTTTGACGACGCGCGCGGGCACGCCGACGGCCGTGCTGTCCGGCGGTATCTCCGACAATACGACGGCGTTTGAGGCGATCCGGCTGTTGTCGCCGACCTTGAACGGGCCAAGTATCTTTGCTCCTGAACCGATTAGCACGTTGTTGCCAATGGTCGGGTGGCGCTTTCCGGTGTCCTTGCCCGTGCCGCCGAGTGTCACGCCCTGATACAGCAGCACATCGTCGCCGATCTCCGCAGTCTCGCCGATAACGATGCCCATGCCGTGATCGATGACAAGGCGCTTTCCGATCGTCGCGCCGGGGTGTATCTCTATACCCGTCTTTTTGCGCGAGCGTTGGGATATCAGCCGCGCAAGGAAAAACAGGCCGTGTTTGTAACACCAGTGAGCCTTCCTGTGCGCACGCACGGCTCTTATGCCGGGGTAGAGCGTGAGCACCTCGAAGCTCGTGCGCGCGGCGGGGTCCCGGGCCTTGTATGCATTTACAGTCTCTCTGAGGTCATTGAACACCTGTGTATCACCTCCGGATAAAATATAAAAGCCTCCCACGGGCATGGCCCGTGAGAGGCGAAAATTTTCGCGGTTCCACTCTCGTTTATAACTTCGCCGGCAAATTACCGGTCTGGACGTTAACGCCGTCGTACGCGGGCGCATTTCCTCGCCCGGCGGCTCCGGGGCGCATTTCCCGTCCTGCGCTGCCGGCCCCGCTTCCAGCCATACGGCGGGACCTCTCTGCTGCGCGCGGGGGACGGTACTTTTCCCTTTCACAGCCAGAAACATTATGCTCCATGATATTATCACGACCTGCCTTCGCTTGTCAAGCGCCGGCAGATTATGGCCGACAGCGCAGGGGGCTTATCGCCTTGCCTTTCTCTGGATGAGCTTGACAAGCTCGACCACCGGTATCACGCAGACGGCAAGAAGCATCGCCACGGCGTACTCGCCGAGCTCGACACTCTCAAAACCGAAAGCGTTGGCGAGGAAGGGGACCTCGCAGACAAGGGTAGTGGCCACAAAGCTGCCGATAGCGGCCCAGTTGAGGGTCTTGTTCATGCCCTTGAGTGAAAACAGGCTGTCGCGCTGCGAACGCATATTGAAGCTGTGGAAGATCTCCGCCATGCTCATTGTTACAAAGGCCATGGTAGTGCCGTCGGGGCTGTTGGCGATCTCCCAGACTCCGGACTCGATATAATGGCCGATGAAATAGCTCGCCAGCGTGAGGATGGAGACCAGGATACCCTGGTAGGCGATATCAAAGCCCATACCTCCGGCAAAGACGCCGGCCCTGGCATCGCGCGGTTTGCGGCGCATGATGTCCGCCTCTGCCCGTTCCATACCCAGCGCAAGGGCCGGGAAGCAGTCAGTGACAAGGTTTATCCACAAAAGGTGTACCGGCTGAAGTATCGTAAAGCCAAGGAGCGTCGCGACAAAGATGCTTATGACCTCGCTCATGTTGGATCCGAGCAGGAACTGTATCGCCTTTCGGATATTGTCGTATATGCGGCGCCCTTCCTCGACGGCGCCGACGATGGTGGCAAAGTTATCGTCCGCAAGGACCATATCCGCGACGTTCTTGGTCACGTCCGTGCCGGTGATGCCCATGCCGACGCCGATGTCGGCGGACTTGATGCTCGGCGCGTCGTTCACGCCGTCACCGGTCATGGCGGTCACGTTGCCATGGCTGCGCCAGGCATTGACGATGCGGGTCTTGTGCTCGGGCTGTACACGGGCATAGACGGAGATGTTCTGGAATTCGCGGTCAAATTCCTCGTCGCTCATCGCGTCAAGCTGCGAGCCGGTGATGGCCCGGGTCTCGTCGGTGAGTATGCCGAGCTCGCGGGCGATGGCGACCGCGGTGTCCACATGGTCGCCGGTTATCATGATCGGGCGTATGCCCGCGCCGCGACACTGCTCGATGGCGGCCTTGACCTCCGGACGCACCGGATCGATCATGCCGGTCAGACCGATGAAGATCAGATCGTGTTCAAGATTTGCGGGGGAACAGTCCTCCGGAACCACGTCCCAGATCCGCTCTGCGGCCGCCAGGACGCGCAGCGCACGGTCGGCCATGGCTTTGTTAGCGGCCAGTATCTCCTCGCGTTTTGCGTCCGTCATGGGCCTGACTTCGCCATTTTCGAGGTAATCGGTGCAGAGCTTCAAAACCTCGTCGGGCGCGCCCTTGGTATACTGGACGATGCCGCTGTCTGTGCGGTGGACAGTGCTCATCATCTTACGCATGGAATCAAACGGAGCCTCGCCAACACGCGGCTGGCCGGCTTTGAGGTCGGGCTTTCCAAGGCCGAGCCCGTGGGCATAATTTACGAGTGCGCACTCTGTCGGCTCGCCGACGGCAACGCCTCTGTCGTCCTCTTCCGCGTCCGAGCACAGGCTCATCGCTGTGGCGAGGAGCTTCTCGTCGTCGCCGTAGTGGTCGACGACAGTCATTTTGTTCTGGGTGAGCGTGCCGGTCTTATCCGAACAGATAACCTGCGCGCAGCCGAGGGTCTCGACAGCAGTCAGCCGGCGGATGATCGCGTTGCGCTTGGACATGTTTGTCACGCCGATGGAGAGCACGACCGTGACGACGGCGGCCAGCCCCTCGGGTATTGCCGCGACGGCCAGGGAGACGGCGACCATGAACGAGTCAATGACAACGTCTATATCCACGCCGCCGGCGCGCACTATCTGCACGCCGAAGATGACAGCACAGATGCCCAGAACGAGCCAGGTAAGTATCTTGGAGAGCTGGCTGAGCTTTATCTGAAGCGGAGTCTGGCCCTGCTCCGCGCGGGCGAGCGCGTCCGCTATTTTGCCCATCTCGGTATCCATACCGGTGGCGGTGATGACGGCGGTGCCCCGACCGTAGGTGACCGTACTGCCCATGTAGCACATGTTTTTGCGGTCGCCCAGAGGCACGTCTGCCGCGTCCTTGAGATCGATGATGTCTATAAATTTGTAGACGGGGACGCTTTCGCCGGTCAGCGCGGCCTCTTCGATCTGCAGGCTGGCGCTGTCGATGATACGGCCGTCGGCGGGAACTGCATCGCCGGCCTCGAGCAGTACGACGTCGCCGACTACCAGCTCCGTGCTGGGCACAATGGCGATCTTACCGTCGCGCAGGACCTTGCTCGTGGCGGCGCTCATCGCCTGCAGAGCCTCGATCGCCTTTTCGGCCTTGTTCTCCTGATAGACGCCGAGCACCGCGTTGACGATGACGACCGCGAGGATTATGATGACGTCGGCTATGCCCTCTCCCTCATAGAAGGAGGTCACAGCGCTTATCGCCGCGGCGACGATGAGTATTATTATCATCGGGTCGGCGAGCTGCTGGAAGAACCGGACGATAAGCGGCGTGCTCTTGGCCTCGGCCAGTTTATTCGGGCCGTTCTTTTCAAGCCGCTTCCGGGCCTCTTCGCCGGACAGCCCGCTGTCGGAACTGTCCAGCTCCCGCAGTACGTCTTCTGTGGACGAACAGTAGAAATTCAATTTGCATTCTCCTTTTTTCAATAAAAAAGACTCTATAACAAAAAACTCACGGATAGGCGAATGTCTATCCGTGAGTCTCGTCATTTAATGCAAGCCAGACCGGCCGGAGGCGGGTCATGATGTTGACTTGGGAACCGCCGCGCGGGCGGCTGACTACTCCCTCACAGGGAAGTGGTACAATAATATCACAGGTATTTTTTGCTGTCAATACTGTGAGATGATGTTCAAAACTGCAAAACCGCAGTCCGGAAAATGAACAGATTAATTCAGCAGACCGTGAAACGTATCATACAGGTAATAACATTCCATATAATTATAATGTATAAATAGATATTTTATAACTCTTGAGCAGCCTGCATTTTTGGCGGCATCTCCAAAAGCTGTGAAACCGGGGGCAAAGCTCTTGTGCTTTTTTTTCAAGTAAGATATAATTCACTCTATAACGATTAAAAGCAAGGCCATTTTTGCAACTCGCAGCACCCCGGCTTGCAAAATTCTTATTCAAGGTGGAAAATAAAATGCCCGAAAGAACAATCAAAAAAGTCCTGGTCGCAAACCGCGGCGAGATCGCAGTACGCGTTTTGCGCGCCTGCTATGATGTCGGACTGAGCACCGTGGCTATCTACTCAAAGGAGGATATCTACGCGCAGTTCCGCACCAAAGCCGATGAATCCTATCTTATCGGCGAAAACCTCAGCCCTCTCGGCGCATATCTCGCCATCGACGAGATAATCGACCTTGCAAAGCGCAAGAATGTCGATGCTATTCACCCCGGATACGGGTTCCTGTCCGAGAATGCAGAGTTTGCCCGTGCCTGTGAGGAGGCGGGCATCGTTTTTGTCGGTCCCCCGTCTGATATCCTGGCGCAGATGGGCGATAAGCTCAGCGCGAAAGACATCGCAAAGCGTTGTGGTGTGCCGACGATACCCGGCTGCCTCGAGCCGCTCAAGAGTGAGGAAGAGGCGCTGCACATGGCAAAGGACTTCGGTTTCCCCGTCATCCTCAAGGCGGCGGCCGGAGGCGGCGGCCGCGGTATGCGCCGCTGCGACACCGAGGAAGAGGTCCTGGCCAACTTCCCGCTCGTGCGCTCCGAGGCTGAGAAAGCCTTCGGCAGCAGCGATATTTTCATCGAGAAATACCTTGTCCAGCCCAAGCATATAGAGGTTCAGATCCTGGCTGACGAATACGGCAATATCGTCCACCTGTATGAGCGCGACTGCTCACTGCAGCGCCGCTATCAGAAAGTGGTCGAGTTCACGCCCGCTTTCTCCCTGCCTAAGGAGAAGAGGGAGGAGCTGTGCGCCGACGCCGTCAAGATAGCCCGGGAAGTCGGCTATGTCAGTGCCGGTACGGTGGAGTTTCTTGTCGACAGGCAGGGCAACCACTATTTCATCGAGATGAACCCCCGTATCCAGGTTGAGCACACCGTTACCGAGATGGTGACCGGCGTGGATATCGTGCGCTCCCAGCTTCTTATTGCTCAGGGCAAGCCCCTGTCCGACCCGATGATAGGCATCAGCAAGCAGAGCGACGTGTCCGTGCGCGGCTATGCCATCCAGTGCCGTGTCACGACCGAGGATCCCGAAAACAACTTTGCTCCCGACACGGGCAAGATAACGGCTTACGAATCCGGCGGCGGCTTCGGCGTGCGTCTGGATGGCGGCAACGCCTACCCTGGCAGCGAGATAAGCCCTTATTACGACAGCCTGCTTGTCAAGATAACCTGCACGGACAACACCTTTGAGGGAACTATCCGCAAGTGCCTGCGTTCCCTTGGCGAGACGCGCGTGCGCGGCGTCAAGACCAACATGGCCTTTATAAGCAACATCCTCAACCATCCTGACTTCAAGGCAGGGCGCTGCCATACCCGCTTCATCGACGAGACGCCAGAGCTGTTTGATATCCCAGACCCCAAGGACAGGGCGACAAAGATGCTCAAGTACATAGGCAACATCGTCGTCAACGACCCGTCGGCCGGCAAGAAGATGTACGACACCCCGCGTTTCCCGAAAGTCACCGGGGAAGGGCCGAAGCCCGGCCTCAAGCAGCTTCTTGACGAGAAGGGCCCGGAGGCCGTTCGCGACTGGGTCCTTGGACAGAAGAAACTTCTCATAACCGATACGACGATGCGCGATGCGCACCAGTCGCTGCTTGCCACCCGCGTACGTACCCGCGATATGGTCAAGGGAAGCGCGGCGACCGCCGAGATGCTCGCCGACTGCTTCTCGCTTGAGATGTGGGGCGGCGCGACCTTTGACGTGGCGTATCGCTATCTCTACGAGGATCCCTGGGAGCGTATCGACCTGCTGCGCCAGAATATTCCCAACATCCCGTTCCAGATGCTCCTGCGTGGCGCTAACGCCGTGGGCTACTCCAACTATCCCGACAATGTCATCCGCGCCTTTGTGCGCGAGGCTGCAAAGAGCGGTATTGACGTTTTCCGCGTGTTCGACAGCCTCAACTGGATACCCGGCATGGAGATAAGCCTTGAAGAGGTCGCCTCCTGCAACAAGATCGCTGAGGCTACGATGTGCTACACCGGCGACATCCTCGACCCCAAGCGCGATAAGTATACCCTCAATTACTATGTGAACCTCGCCAAGGAGCTTGAAAAGCGCGGCGCTCATATCCTGTGCATAAAGGATATGTCCGGCCTGCTCAAGCCCTATGCGGCAAAGAAGCTGGTCAAGACTCTTAAGGAAGAGGTCGGCCTGCCCATACATCTGCACAGCCACGATACCAGCGGCAACCAGGTGGCCGCATATCTGATGGCGGCGGAAGCAGGCGTCGACATCGTCGACTGCGCCATTGCCAGTATGTCCGGCCTGACCAGCCAGCCCTCGATGAACGCGGTCGTCGCCGCCCTTCAGGGGCAGGAGCGTGATACCGGGCTTGACCTGCGCCGTCTTGAGGAGCTGAGCGATTACTGGACGGATGTGCGCCAGCGTTACGTCGATTTCGAGTCCGAGCTCAAGACTCCTCTGACCGAGATCTACCGTTATGAGGTGCCCGGCGGGCAGTATACCAATCTCCGCCCGCAGGTCGAGAGCCTTGGTCTTGGCCACCGCTTCGACGAAGTACGTGAGATGTTCGTCACCGTGAACCAGATGCTGGGCGACATAGTCAAGGTTACGCCCTCGTCCAAGATGGTCGGCGACCTTGCGATATTCATGGTACAGAACGACCTGACTGCCGAAAACATCGTCGAGCGCGGCGAGGCACTGACCTTCCCGGACAGCGTTGTCAGCTACTTCAAGGGCATGATGGGCCAGCCCGCCTGGGGCTTCCCGGAGGACCTGCAGCGCGTCGTCCTCAAGGGCGAGGAGCCCATAACCTGCCGTCCCGGAGACCTGCTCGAGCCCGTTGATTTCGAGGCCGTGCGCAAGCATATGGAGGAGTATACCCCCGATCCCGACATGCGCGACGTTCTCGGCTGGTGCATGTATCCAAAGGTCATGGAGGACTATCTCACCTTCCGCAAGGAGAACGGATATATCACCCGCCTGGGCAGCCATGTGTTCTTCCACGGCCTGGCCGTTGGAGAGACCAACCAGGTCAATATCGAGGATGGCAAGACCCTGGTCATCAAGTACCTTGGCCTCGGCGACCATAACGAGGACGGCACCCGCACCGTGCACTTCCTGCTCAATGGCGCGCGCCGCGACGTCGATGTGCCCGATAACCAGGCTATGGAGCATGTCTCCCAGGTGACGATGGCCGATCCCTCCGACAAGGGTCAGGTCTCATCCTCTATTCCCGGCGCCGTCAGCAAGATCGAGGTCAAGGTCGGCGACAAGGTCGAGGAGAACCAGGTCCTCGCCGTTGTCGAGGCCATGAAGATGGAGACTAGCATCGTTGCGCGCATGCCCGGCGTCATCTCCGAGATCCTTGTCAAGGCCGGTCAGTCCGTAAAAGCCGGTGAGCTTATCATGATGATCGATATTGACGAGGAATAAAAAGGCAATTGCCTGCCTGAGGCGGATAACCGCGTCCGCCCGCCTGACCTCCACGACAGCTTGAAGGTCATACAGCGTAAAAAAGAGGATATCCGGCGCAGGCGCCGGATATCTTTTTTGCTCATTAATACCCAGTATTTGCTTGTAAAGTTTTCGTAAGAAACAAATTGAATTCATGTGAATATTATTATATAATTAAAGCCCGTCATGAGTGCTTAATTTGTAACCTGAGTATATGGGAACAAACCCGTTTTTTCTGACGTCTTAGTAAATACTTTATTAACACATTTTAAAAATTACGGAAATAGACTTTATTTTTCCAACAAATGTGATATATTATATCAACAAACTGCAAACTCATGAAAGTGAGGCGTGACGAAAATGTCGCTTAAGACAAGGCTGTGCAGTGTATTCGTCTGGCTTGACAAAAGGCCGTTCGCCGCTTTGCCGCTTCTGTCCGTCGCGGTGACTTTTATACTTGAGGTGTTCAGCCGCCACGGGTTCGTACCGGCCGCGCTCTTCCTCGCCGAGGAGCCGTTGATGTTTTTATATAATGTGTTGATAGTGCTGCTGACTTTGTCGGTATGCATGCTCGCACCCAAAAGGATGTTCGCCGTCTGTGCGGTATGCGCCCTGTGGCTCATACTCGGGTTCATAAATTACATAGTCCTGAGCTATCGGACGACTCCGCTGGGTATGATAGACCTGCTGCTTGCCAGCAGCGCGCTTAAACTTATAAATGTATATCTCAAACCGTGGCAGATCGCGCTGATTGTGCTTGGTATCGTCGCGCTTATCGTTGGCGGCGTGCTGCTGTACAAGCGCAGCCCGAAAGTGCGGATCCGGCCTGTGAGCGCCATTACGGGGATTGGCTCAATTGCGCTGTCGCTCTGGCTGTGCTCGTTTTTTGCAGTGGAAGCGGAGGCACTGTCAGACAGTTACGGCAATCTTGCTACGGCATATGATGATCTGGGCTTTGCCTACTGCTTTTCGACAAGCGTGATAGACCGCGGCGTCGAGGAGCCGGAGGGATATTCGGAGCAGTCCGTCGCCGAAATCGGCAGCAGCCTGACCCTTAGCGAGGACGGCGTGACCCCGAACGTCATCATAGTCCAGCTTGAGTCGTTTTTTGATCCTGCGCGCTACTCCGGAGTGGAGTTGGACGAAAATCCGATACCTAACTTTACGAGGCTGCGCGAGGAGTGCTCGACAGGATACCTGTCGATGCCGTCCGTCGGAGCCGGGACCGCAAACTCGGAATTCGAAGTCCTCACGGGCATGAATATGGATCATTTCGGCGCTGGTGAGTATCCGTACAAAACGGTGCTTGGTTCCACCACCTGCGAGAGCCTGGCGTATGAGTTTAAGAATATCGGCTATACGGCAACGGCCATACATAACCATATACGCACGTTCTACGGCAGGGACACGGTTTTTGAAAACCTTGGCTTTGACGAGTTTATCTCCGTTGAGGACATGGGCGAGGTCGAGCGCACCCCCACCGGCTGGTGTACCGATGAGGTGCTCACCGGACAGATCGTCTCCGCGCTGGAATCAAGCGAGGGGCGCGACTTTATCTACACGATAACCGTGCAGGCCCACGGGAAATACACCGATGTCGAAGACTGGGCGGAAGACGACAGTTCCGCGTCCGGAGAAGAGGACGTGGAATGGGATGAGACACAGTCCTGGGAGTACTATGCCGAGCAGCTGGCTGACACCGACCGGTTTGTCGGCGAGCTGGTCGAAACGCTCAGCGACATGGATGAGCCGACCGTCGTCGTATTCTTTGGCGACCATCAGCCCAGCCTCGAGATCGATGAGACTCTGCTCGACAACGGCGACCAGTTTACCACCGAGTATCTTATCTGGTCCAACTTCGGCCTTGAAAAGCAGGATGTCGATCTGCAGGCTTACCAGCTCGGCGCATATGTCCAGCAGCGGTTGGGCCTGTGCCTTGGAGTGATATCTGCGCTGCACTGTGAGTATGAGTTCGACTCGGAAAACGAGCAGTACCAGTACGCGCTGCAAACTATCGAATACGATATGCTCTACGGTGAAAAATATATCTTCGGCGGAAAGGACAGATATCTCCCGACAGACCTTGAAAGGGAGGTTGAGGAATAACCTGCCGGACCAGAGGAAGGTGTTTCCGTTCACGGGAACACCTTCCTTATTTTTCTGGAAAATTGAACCGATTTTATGCTCTTTTCACAAACATACGGTCAAAATCCGGACAAATATTTGACATATGCATAACAGCAGGTATATAATCGAGAGGATTACAGAGCGATACAGAACGAGATATAAACGAGGAGGAAATGCATGAAGTACATAGTTTCGAATGACTGCGTCGCATGCGGTACATGTTCGGGAATATGTCCAAGGGATGCGCTCGGCCCCGCCGGCGCGCACTTTGCCATCGATCCGGACAAGTGCATAGGATGCAGCGCCTGCTACCGTGTCTGCCCGTTTGAAGCGATCATGCCGGAGGATGGCTCCATCGCTGAGAATGTTCTGCCGGCGGACGTCTCTTTTCCGCGCGAGTTCCCGCTCATCAAAAACGGTATGCCCCATAACCTCGACGGCAGCTCCATCACGATGGAACAGTGGCTGGGCGAGGCGCCCGAATTCGACCATATCGACGAGGTTATCCAGGCTGACGTCATCGTCCTCGGTGCGGGCCTTGCCGGAACCTGTGCCGTCCGTTCCGCGGCGGAGGCGGGGGCAAAAGTTGTTCTGTTTGAGAAAATGAATGGCCCGCGCGGCCGCTCCGGCGACATTGCCGTTATAGGCTCCGAGCTCGAGAAAAAGTGGTGGGGCAAGGATTATACGGCCTATAAGGAGGAGATATTCAACCAGTTTATGCGTGATCTTGGCTGGCGCCCGGATTACAGGGCCTTCAGGTACTGGGTCGAGCATAACGGCGAGTGCTTCGACTGGTTTATGGAGGGCACGCCGGATATCTACGTCCTGAAACAGACGACCGATGTGGTTCCTGCGGACGTAAAGAACTGGGTCCTGCCCGAGCGCTGGCCCCTGCCCGAGGGATGGGACATGGATAAGGAATTTGCCAAGGCGTATCCCGTCACGCTGCGCCTCGCGCCGAGCCTCGTGCCGGAGCTGTGGAACAACCTCATGCTCGGCGTGCGTACCGGCAACGTCAGGTGCATGTGGAACACCCCGGCAAAGAAGCTGCTGCGCGCCGATTCCGGCGAGATGACCGGTGTCATCGCGCAGGATACGAGGACAGGCAAAACGATACAGTGCAACGCAAGGTCCGTCATCGTCGCGACCGGCGACTTCGTCGGAGACAAGGCCATGACATATTACTATGCGCCCTGGGCAATACGCGACAACATGGGCTTTGGCATGAATAATCCCAAGAACCCATATCGCATTAACGTCGGTGACGGGCACAAGATGGCCATGCGCATCGGCGCGGTGATGGAGGACGGCCCGATAGGTCTGATAAACCACTGCATGGGCGGCGCGCTCGGCTGCGCCGGCATGCTGAACATCAACGTAAACGGCGAGAGGTTCATGAACGAGGAGCTCGACGGGCAGTCCTGGGAGCACATCCTGGCCCGCCAGCGCCAGTGCAGGGGTTATCAGATATTCGACGCGAAAATCGAAGAATATCTGCCCAAGCTCAACCCCGGGCATGGCGCGGCCTGCGGCGTGGCGCCCCCGGCTTCCTCCGCTGTCAACCCGCAGCAGAGATGGATGGCAAACGACAGCTATACAAATCTTGAGGATATCATCGCAGCCGCCGGTATGCAGGGCCCGGGCAAGCGCGTCGTCATGGCCGACACGATCGAGGAACTCGTCGATAAGCTCGAGCTCGAGCCGGCGGCCAGGGCCCAGGCGCTCAAGACAATCGAAAAATACAACGCGATGTGCGACAAGGGCGTGGACGAGGAGTTCGGCAAGAGCTCAAGCCGTATGTTCCCGATAAGGCAGGGGCCTTTCTTCGCCAGCGACATCGGCACGGCCGGAGTCCTGTGCACTGTCGGCGGGCTGGACTGCGACAGCGACTGCCGCGTGCTCGACGGAGAGAGACTGCCCATACCCGGACTGTATGTCTGCGGCAACACGCAGGGCAACCGTTTCCCCGTCGACTATCCGATGATCTTGCCCGGGATCAGCCATTCGAGCTGCATCACCTTTGGCCGGCTCGCCGGTTTGAACGCGACCGGCTTTGCCAGGAGCTGAGCCGGTTCCGGAGCGACAGGGAAAAAGAAACACCCGCAAACTCTGGGGCAGGGCCTTCGGGCTTTGCCCCTTTGTCCACGGTTTGATAAAGAACAACTGACAGGGAGGAAACACAGCCATGATGAAAAAATGTAAACTCACCGTTTTAAAAACGACGCTTCAGGAGGATCTGGCGAAGGAATACGGCATACCCGGGCTGGGCACATGCCCGCTGATGAAAGAGGGACAGGTGTTTTATGCCGATTATGCCAGGCCTGAGGGCTTCTGCGACGAGGCATGGAAGGCGATATATCAGTATGTCTTTGCCCTCGCGAACGGCTCGGAGGGCTGGTACTTTGACGATTGGATCGACTCCAGGCACAAAGGCGTTGCGATCTGCTCCTGCAACGACGGCCTGAGACCCGTTATTATTAAGGTGGAGCGCACCGACGAGCCTGCGCAGGCGGAGTAAGCCGCATCCCGTCGCCATCGGAATGGAGGGAAGATCGTGCCGGAACACCTTGATACCAGAATCGGGATTGTGAACATAGGCGAAAAGCCGGAATTGAAAGGTCAGGCGGCCGAGTGGTTCCATAGCAAGTGGGGCGTTCCCGTACAGGAGTATCTGCGGAGTATGGAACTTGGCATAAGCGGGGGCACCGCCGTGCCGCGGTGGTATGTCGCACTTGCGCGCGGCAGGATAATCGGCGGCATAGGAGTCATCGAGAACGACTTTCACCAGCGGCGGGATTTAAGGCCCAATGTCTGCGCCCTCTATGTGGAGCCGGAGTACCGGACACTTGGCATTGCAGGCAGGCTGCTTGGCCGCGTATGCGGCGATATGGCGGCGGAGGGCATCCGTACGCTTTACCTGATAACCGATCACACCTCATTTTATGAGAGGTACGGATGGGAATTTTTCTGCATGGTTCAGGGCGAAGGGGAAGAGGCCCTGTCCCGGATGTATGTCCACAGGGTATAAGGAGGCGTCATGGCACAGCATATCACGGTAACGGAGTATGACCCCGCATGGCCGGAGATGTTTCGGAAAGAAGCGCAAATGATTGGGAAAATACTCGGGGATAACTGCGTGGCGATATATCATATCGGCAGTACGGCCGTCCCCGGGCTTGCGGCAAAACCGGTCTATATGACCTTGGCGCGGTGGACGCGCTCTCGTCCCGGTTTGAAGGCATCGGCTACGAATACATGGGCGAGTTTGGGATAGCCGGCCGGAGATACCTTCGCAAAGGCGGCGATGAACGCACGCATCAGATACATATTTTTGACCGGGCCGACAGCGGTAATATCCGTCGTCATCTTGCTCTGCGTGACTATCTGCGCGCCCATGAGAGGGAAAGGCAGGAGTATGGCGCGCTGAAAAAGTGGCTGGCCGAAAAATATCCGTATGATATCGACGGATACTGCGACGGGAAGGAGGCTTTTGTCAGCACTCTGGAAAAGAAGGCGCTGGAATGGCAGGGCGCCGGCCCGGATTATATATAGCGTGTCAGGCAAACCGCGGAGATTTTCTTTTGCGCTGCGGCCGTGGACCCGTTAAATCCAAGACACGGAAAAACCGGCGCCGGGATCATTCGATCCCGGCGCCGGCCTGTACAATGTCTGGGGGCAAGTCCGGCGGAGCATTATCCGGACCGGGCGCTTTTTATGCGCCGAAAAGCTCCGCGATGACCGCGGCGTAGATTTTTGCCGTCGTGAGCATGTCGCGGATACAGAATTTTTCATTCTGGCTGTGCATACAGCCGTCGAAGCCCGGCATGGACGCTCCGAAGGCGACGCCTCCCTCTACATGGTGGACATAGGTCCCACCGCCCATCGACAGGCATTCGCCCTTGAGCCCGGTGAAGCTCTCATAGCACTCGAGCAGGGAGTTGATAAACGGAGTCCCTGCGGGTGTGTGGTGAGGCGGCTCCATCTCGCCTTCGGCTTTAAAGCCGTGGCTTTCAAAGCTCTTCTCTGCAGCTTTTTTGCAGTTTTCCTCGTCGGCGCAGATGGGGACGCGGCCGTCAAACTGCCCGCGAAGCTCCGTCTCGTTCATACTCAGGAGGCTGAAAGCACAGGTGAGCTCCCCGCTTATCTCATCGCTCATTGCAATGCCGAGTGCGCGGCCGCGGTCGTCGCCGTGGGGGAACAGCTCGTGCACGGCGCGCAGCGCGCGGGTGCTTCCGCAGTCGGCGAGGGGCAGCGACATGAGGATCTCTATGAGCGCCGTGATGCCGCACACGCCCTCCTCGGGAAGGGAGGCGTGCGCGTTGCGGCCCTTTACCGCGAGGCGGACTCCGCCGGGCTCCTGTTCGACGGTGAAGCTGACCCCGAGCTCTGGGGCAAGCTGCGCTGCGGCTTTTTCGACCTCCGCGGCGCTCAGCCCGCGCACAAGCGCGTTCGCGTCCGCGGGCAGGACGTTGATGCGATAGCCGCCCTCAAGCGAGACGACGGCGGGGGAAGCGTCGCTTTTTTCGAAACTGCATGTAAAAACAGGCTTGTAAAATCCCTTTTCGGTGTTATAGACGGGGAAATTTGCGTCCGGCGAAACGGTGTTAGGTGCGGGAGAGTTTTCCGCATAGTAATATGGAAGATCGTCCATCCCGGACTCCTCGTCCGTGCCCATAATGAGTCTGACCCCATGGGTCATGGGCACGCCCAGCTCGCGCACACACATCATTGCATACAGGGACGCGACTACGGGACCCTTGTCGTCGATGGCGCCGCGGCCGTAGGCACAGCCGTCGTTCTTGACGGTAAGAGTATAGGGGTCCGTCTCCCATTCACTCAGAGCGCCCTCGCCGACGACGTCCAGATGACCGAGTATGTCCAGCAGGGCCGGCCCTCTGCCGAGGTCGGCCGTTGCGACGCGGTCGTGATATTTCGTGACCCGGAAGCCGCGCTCGACGCACAGCGCCACCGCCTCATCCAGTGCGCGGGCGATGCCGCGGCCGAAGGGGGCATGCTCCTCGGGAGCCTCCTTGACGCTTTTGATCGCGACAAGCCGCGCCACGTCTGCGAGAAGCTGCTTCTCATGGGAGTCTATCCACTGGCTTATCCTGTTTTTGAGTTCGTCGTTTACCATCTGATTACCACCTTTTTCGCGGGCGCGGCGGAATAATGAAGGCCACGCCCGTCACTATTATACACGATAGCACCGCGGGGCTATTCCCGGGCCGGGGACAGAGACGCCGCTCTGCCCGCAGACCCTGCCGGCAGCTTTTTCTGAAGCCTGATATCCTCACCCACAAAAGGCACGACGGCATATTCGCCCAGCAGACGGGAGGCCAGCTGCGCCCCGTAGCGTGCGCGCAGCTCCTCCTTGCCCAGATTTGTGCTGATGATCGTCTTTTTACCGGTTATGAGCCTTGAGTTTATTATCGTATAGAGCACACTGTCGGAAAAGGAGGTCTGCATCTCGGTACCCAGATCGTCGAGAATGAGCAGATCGCTGTCCAGTATACGCCCGCGCTGTACAAAAGACTCGCTGTCCGGTTCAGCCCGTCCGAATTTTATCGCTTCGAACGGCTCGACGGCGCCGCTGACCGACTCGTACACGACGGAGGCGCCGCGCTTTGCGACCTCCCTGGCTATACAGGCGGAGGAAAAAGTCTTGCCAAGCCCCGTGCCGCCGGTAAAGAGGAAATTCGGGCTTTTCTCTCCGAAACCACGGGCGTAGTTCTTAAAGCTCTCAAGACACCGGGCCATCCATTTCCGCGCGGTTGTGTGCACCTCGGTCCGGATTATATCATCGTCGTATTTGCCAAGGTCGAAAGTTTCAAAGCTTTCGTTACCCAGCCTCATCAGGCTGCTTAGCAGCTTTGCCTGCTCCTGTTCACAGAGCTTTGTCAGACAGGCGCAGATTTCACCGTCCGAATAGCCGGTGTCGCCGCAGACGGGGCAGGAATGTATCTCGTCAAGATAGTCCACCGGATATCCGGCGCCGGATAGTATCGCGCGCTTTCTGTCCTGCAGGCGCAGATTCTCTTCGGCAATCGTTTTTATCTGCTCGGACGGGTCGAGTCCGTTTTTAAGGGCGATGCCGATGACCTGCTTCATCATCGTGCGCATCTCGCCGTCAATCTGCCTTACCTCCGGCAGGCGTGCATATATCTCGTCCTGACGGCGTGCGGCCTCCGCCTCGTTCCCTGCCCTTATCTCTGCAAGCCGTGCACGCGCGCGGGAGAGCGCGATTCCGTCCATATGGTGCCTCCTTTATTTCGTCTCCAGTTCGCGGAACAGCCGGTCGAGATATTCAACGTCCTGTTCCATATCCTGTACGGTATCCTTTTTACCGGCTGGCGCCGGCTTTCCTGCGCCGTCGCCGGTCTCGATCTCCTCCGGTTTGTGCAGACCTTTTTCGTGCCAGCTCCGGATGATGGAGTCCATATATGGCCAGCTCAGCCGGCCCGTGCGCATAATCGTGCGGTCATAGGCTATCAGCAGCGAGTCGATAGGGAAGCCCATGTCGAACCAGCTCTCGGCGTATTTGCGTTCCGTCGCGGTGAATTCACGGTCGTGCAGGCCCATGCCCCGCCGCAGGACAGCAAGCTTTTCACCCCTGGATTTGAGTTCCTGAAGATATTCCTCGGCCCGCTCCAGGGTGATGATTTCCCTGTTGGACCAGATAAAGGCCTCTTTTTCTATCGAGCGCATAGAGGGCATGCGCCCGGGGCCCTGTTTATCCCTTGTGCGTTTGACGCAATGGTTTATCAGCAGAAGTATGACCTCAGCCGGAAGTCCGAGATAGTCGTATATACCAAACAGGATACGCAGATCATTGCCGGAGAGCATCCGGCCGAGCGCGTGCTGAGCCTCCTCAACGACAGCCTGGAACCCGCCGTCCTGACGCGCGCTGCCGGCGATGTCATTGGCGCTGTACTGAGGCATCTCCTCCGCTGGCAAGACGCGCCCCCCCTCCGGGACAGCGCCCGGGGACTCCTGACTGTGCAGCAGGCCGAGTTTTTCAAGGCTTGCGCAGCATCGCTCTATCTCGCGCTCCGTCTTTCCAAGCGCGGCCGCCGCCGTCGCCGTATCCGGCGCGCCGCTGCTGAGCAGATACAGGTACAACAGAGCCGCGCCGCCGTCGCCGGAGGCTATCAGCCTGTCCACAGCCGAAGCTGGAATATATGTGCCGTTGCATCGTGACACGGCGTATTTCTTGCCATTTATCTGCAAAATGTATCCCTGCTTTACTCAAAATGCCCCCAAATGGGAAAGCTTATTGGATATAAGGGATTATATCATCAAATTTGACTTGTAGCAAGATGCTGGTGTGTGATATAATAAACCGATAATAGGCGGATAATAGGCTGATTTGGGAATATAGAGATACATAATGCTGAAAGGGGCGGAAGATATGGCCAGAAAGTCGGTTTCCACGATAGATGTTGAAATAGCGGGACGGGAGTACCGCCTCACAACGGATGAAAACAGCGAGTATGTCCACCAGCTTGCGGAGTATGTTACGGCCAGGATATTCCAGATCAAGAGGGAGTCCGGCGCGTCGCCGCTCGACTGTGCGACGCTGGCGGCCTTCATGCTGGCCGATGAGCTCAACAAGCTCAACACCAAGTACGAAAAGCTGGCCCAGAAGGGCTGATTTCTCCGGAGATTTTTTCTGATGTTGGAACTTATTTCGCCCGCCGGTTCTCCGGAAGCGGTTGTCGCCGCAGTTCAGAGCGGCGCCGACGCCGTGTTTTTCGGACAGGGAAAGCTGTCCGGTCACCGGGGTGACGGCGGGTTTACAGGCGAAGAATTTGAAAACGCCGTGCGGTACTGCCGCGTTCGCGGCTGCCGGGTCTATGCGGCGATGAACATACTTGTATCCGACGGTGAAATACCACAGTGTGTCAGCACTGCGCAGGAGTGGGCGTGCCTTGGCGTCGACGCGATAGTTGTCAGCGATCTTGGCCTTGTGCATGTCCTGCACGAGGCGCTTCCGGATATGCCGCTGTTTGGCGACGTTTCGATGGGAGTGCATAACCTTGCCGGGGCCCGCGCGGTGGGTGAGGCGGGACTGTCCCGCATAATGCTGCCGAGAGAGCTTCCTCTCGATGAGATCAGGCAGATCTGTGCCGGCGCGGGGCTGGAGACCTCAGTTTTTGTGCAGAGCGGCCTGTGCGTCTGTGAGCCTGGGCTGTGCTATCTCAGTGCGATGGGTAGCGGGCGAAGCGCCAACCGCGGTATCTGCACCGGGACCTGCCGGCGCGAGTTTTCTCTTGGCGGAAGAAAGGACGACCGGCCGCTGAGCATGAAGGACTGGAACCTGATGGACAGCCTTACTGAGCTTGAATCGGCGGGAGTCACCGGCGCGGTCATTGAGGGTCGAGGCCAGCGCGCCGAGTTTGTCGCAATGGCGGTCAAAATGTTCCGCACGGCCATACATGACGGGAAAAAACCGTCCGAGCAGGAGCAGGAGCTGTTTGCCGCTGCGTTTTCATCCCAGGGTTTTACGGACGGGTACTATACCGGCGAAACAGATGATATGTTCGGCTATCATGTGCCGTCCACGGACAGGGACGTTTCCCGCGGCCTTGCCGAGGTGCGCAACGGCTACTCAAGCGGCGAGATGCGCCGTGTACCGGTGGATTTTTTCGCGCTCATCGAGGCGGAGGAGAGGTCGAAGTTCGTCGCGTGCGACGGCGATGGGAACAAAGCCGCCGCGCTCGGCCCCGTGCCGGCGGCCAGCGAGCTTTCCCCACTGACTGCGCAGGCGATAGAGGAAGTCATGTACAAGACCGGAGGGACGCCGTATATCTGTTCCTCGGTCAGTGCGCGCATCTCTCCGCATCTGCGCATGTCGGAGGACGAGCTCGGGGCCGTACGTCATGAGCTTTTGGCGAAGCTGACGGAAGAGCGCCGGCGCCCACGCGAAGTACGCACCGGGACGGTACCGCCGCTGCCCGCCGCTCAGGAGCGCGCGCGGCGGCCCATGATGATCTTACAGGTGCTCAGCACCGAACAGCTCAGCCCGGAACTTGCCGCTATGAAGCCTGACTTTATATATCTGCCGCTGGAAGGGCTGGCGGAGAATTTCGACAGGCTGGAGCTGTTTATCAGATACGGCTGCGTACCCTGCGCGCTGATGCCGCCGGTCATCCACGGCGGGGAGGAGGAAGACCGCGCATTTGAGCTTTTGCAGACTGTCCGGTCCTACGGCGTCAAACAGGCGCTTATCTGCTCGCTTGGGCATGTGACCCTTGTGCGCCGGGCCGGTATGCAGGCCCGCGGCGATTACGGACTGAACGTGTTTAATTCCTACACGGCCGATATGCTCCGGCGCGCCGGCCTGCTCTCGTACACGGCCTCATTCGAGCTGCACATGGGCCAGCTTCGAGCCATGTCCCAGCCCATGGATATGGAGCTTATAGTATACGGCAGGCTTCCGATCATGATAACAGAGCACTGCCTTATAAAAAACAGCGCAGGCAAATGCACCTGCCAGAGCCCGGGACAGCTGTCCGACGGGCACGGCAACGTGTATCCCGTTGTGCGCGGATTTAACTGCCGCAATACCGTTTTCGGCGCGCACAAGCTGTTTCTTGCTGACCGCCGTGCCGAGTATGAAAAACTCGGCCTCTGGGGGACACGGCTGATATTTACAACGGAATCCTCGCGCGAGTGCGTCGAGGTCGCGCGCAGTTATCTTGGCGTTTCGGATTACAGGCCAAACGGGCTCACGCGCGGCCGGATGTACAAAGGCGTGGAGTAGAAGGAATTATAGGGTAAACTGCAATGGATATAATCTTAGCATCCGCATCACCGAGAAGAAGAGAACTTTTGGAGATGCTGGGCGTCAAAAACCTGAAGATAATCCCGGCGGTCGGAGAGGAGATCGCGCCCGAGGGCGCGACGGCCGAAGAGACGGTCAGGACTCTCTCACGGGCAAAGGCCCTTGAGGTCGCGCGCCGTGTTTCGGCGGAAAGCGTTACGATAGGAGCGGACACGATTGTCGAGCTTGACGGGGAGATCCTCGGAAAGCCCCGTGGCGAGGGGGAGGCTTTTGACATGCTCCGCCGGCTTTCCGGACGCGGGCACAACGTCTACACCGGCGTCACCGTTGTCTGTGCGGGCCAGTGCCAAACCGGGACGGAAAAGACCTCGGTCCACTTCCGCGCCCTGACTGATGAGGAGATCCGGGCGTACATAGCGACCGGGGAACCCATGGACAAAGCCGGGGCGTACGGCGCACAGGGAGTAGGAAGCCTTTTTGTCGAACGGATAGAGGGCGATTTCTTCAACGTCATGGGCCTGCCGCTGTGCAGGCTGGGACAAATGCTTGGAAGGCTGGGCGTGAAACTGCTGTGATGAACTTTCTCAGGAAAAAGGGCGTAAAGCTCGCGATAGCCGTGGCGCTGGTCGTGGTAATAGTGCTTGTCAGCGTGCACCTCGGCGGCGGTAATGCCGGTTTTTTCAGCAATATCGCCGAGGGTGTGGGCACGCAGGTGCGCAAGGCTGCGACATCCATGGCCGAATGGCTTGAGAGCATTTACGGATATATATACGAATATGACCAGCTCGTTGAGGAAAACGAGTCCCTGCGGGCACAGCTTGCCGAGGCGCAGGAGCAGGCCCGGCTGGGGCAGGAGGCGATCGAGGAAAACGAGAACCTGCGCGAGCTTTTAAATTTTGCGCAGAGGCACTCGGACTTCGAGTTTGAGTCTACAAGGATCGTCTCCTGGTCCGCGACTAACTGGGCCAGCAGCTTTACGATAAGCAAGGGCTCGGATTCCGGGCTTGAGGTCGGCGACTGTGTCGTGACCGAATACGGCGCGCTGGTCGGACAGATAACGGAACTGGGCACGAATTGGGCCAACGTCAGGACCGTTATAGATATCGATACAAGCGTGGGCGTGCTCGTCGGCGAGGCCGGCAACGCGGCCGTGGTTGTCGGAGATTACACGCTGATGCAGGAGGGTATGGTCAAGCTGACCTATTTGACCGAGGGCACGCTGCCGCTCAACGGCGACGTCGTGCTGACATCCGGCAAGGGCGAGGTGTTCCCCTCCGGCCTTCTCGTCGGCTATATATACAGCGTCAATACCGAGGCGGGAGGACAGACCCCCTACGCGGTTATAGAGCCCGCCTGCGACCTGAACAGCCTGTCACAGGTGTTTGTTATCAAATCATTCAGTATTACGGAATAAGGTGCGGTGAATTGCCATGATCTATGATCTTATAAACCTTGACAAGCTGCGCCGCGCCGTTATCTACGGGCTGTTCATGCTTGTGGTAATGTTTTTCCAGACAACTGTGTTTGCGTCAATAGCGCCGCTTGGCGTGCGTGCGCTGTTCCTGCCCGTGGCGGCGGTGGCTGTGGGCATGTTCGAGGGCGCTGTCTGGGGCGGCGTATTCGGATTGTTTCTAGGCCTGTTGGGAGACATAGCCTATGTGGAAAACACCGTTTTGTTCACGGTGCTGTTTCCGATACTCGGCTATCTGTCGGGCTTTATCGCGGATCGCTTCGTCAATAAACGCTTTTTTTCATTTTTCTTCGTCAGCCTTATTGCGTTGCTGATAACCGCATTTTGTCAGATGTTTCGGCTTCTGGTATTCTACGGCGCGGACCCTCTCCCTCTGATAAAAACGGCGCTTTTGCAAACGCTGTGGTCCCTGCCTTTTACCGTTCCGCTTTATCTGCCGTGCCGGGCACTGTCGCAGCGTAAACTCGGATAAACCCCATACCCGGCCCCGTGCCAGGCGCGCATTTTGAAAGGACCCCTTATGGACAGAATCATCAAACGAGGACGGCTTATATTTCTCATACTGCTTATCATCGCGCTGACTGTGACCTACGCCGTGGCGCTCTACAAGCTCCAGATCGTTGAGGGCGCGAGATACTATGAGCAGTCGCAAAACAGCATAGTCACAACGCAGACGGTGATGGCCGCCCGCGGCAACATACTTGACCGATACGGCCGTGTGCTCGTATCAAACCGAACCTGCAACAACCTTACTATCAATACGACGGAGCTGTTTGAGCAGGAGGACCCCAACGCCATCATACTCGAGCTGTGCGAGACTGTGCTCGCCTCTGGCGACAGCTATAATGACGAGCTGCCCATATCCATGGAGCCGCCGTTTGAATATGACGAGAACATGTCCGCCATCGACAGGGCCTGCCTGGATGAGTATCTGGCGGACAAGGGCCTGGACACGGATATATCCGCCGTGGACCTGATGGCCTATTTCCGCGACAGGTACGACATAGACCCAAACTATGACTCCAGGCAGATGCGCATAATCGCGGGCGTACGCTATGCACTTAATATGCATTATGTTGTCAAGACCGCCGATTATATCTTCGCCGAGGACGTCTCCATCGACCTTATAACCCGGCTGATGGAGGGTGATCTGCCCGGCTTCAACGTCGAGGTCAGCTATACCCGCGAGTATAACACGGAATACGCCGCGCATATCCTCGGCTATGTAGCACTTATGGACAGTACACAGGTGGAGGAGTATTCCGAGCTTGGATACTCGCTTAACGCACTGGTCGGACAGTCCGGCGCGGAGGCGGCCTTTGAGGAGTATCTGCATGGTGTTGACGGAGAGGCAAGGATTACCTCGACTGCCTCCGGCACGGTCACGAGCACCGTTTATACAAAGGAGCCGGAGCCCGGCAACCATGTCTATCTGACTATTGATATCGGACTTCAGGAGGTCGCGGAGCAGGCGATGGCCAGCTTCATAACTGAAAAGAACGAGGAACTTCAGCAGGAGATAGACGAAGAGTCGTTGTACGGTGAGCCGGAGACGGAGCTGATAACCGGCGGTGCGGTCGTTGCCATCGATGTGGACACCGGCGAGCCTCTCGCCATAGCGAGCTATCCGACATTTGACCTTGAAACTTTCATTGAAGATTACAACGAGCTTCTGGAGGACCCGGACACACCGATGGTAAACCGTGCGATCAACGGGCTCTATGAGCCCGGCTCGACCTTCAAGCCGCTGACGGCGATCTGTGCGCTGGACATGGGGCTTGTGGACGTCAACACTACTTATAATTGCCAGGCCGTTTTCAACAAGTACGCAGATCAGGGATACGCGCCGACCTGCTGGATATATGGCTCAGGCGCACACGGCGATATGAACGTCGTGCACGCTATTGAAAACTCCTGCAACATATATTTTTATAACGTCGCGGATGTTATCGAGTCCCACGGCAGTATCGCTG
Organism: uncultured Oscillospiraceae bacterium; assembly: GCA_964609305.1. Classification (GTDB taxonomy): domain Bacteria; phylum Bacillota; class Clostridia; order Oscillospirales; family Oscillospiraceae; genus CAKSXP01. Next base: position 18,614 of record CAZSRK010000002.1, on the reverse strand, counting down.
CGTTGGACGAATACGCCGAGATCTTGGGGTTGGGCGAATATACGGGTATCGAGCTGGACGAGAGCAAGGGCGCGATGGCCTCGGCCGAGTATAAGGCCTCCCTGTATGAGGAGGGCGACCCCTACGGGGAGTGGTTTACCGGCGATACGCTGGCTGCATCTATCGGCCAGTCGATAAGCCAGTTTACGCCGATACAGATAGCAAACTATATCGCAACGATCGCAAACGGCGGTACGCGCAGGGCCGTGACCATGCTCAAGAGCGTGCGCAGCTATGACTACTCCGAGGAGCTATATGAACGCGAGCCTGAGATTTTAAGCGAGCTGGACATGGATCAGGAGTATTGGGACGCGATACACGAGGGTATGTACCTTGTTGCAAACTCCCCCGTCGGCACGGCGTACTCTACTTTCGGCAACTACACCTACTGCGATGTGGCGGCCAAGACCGGTACCTCCCAGCGCGGCGACAACGTGGCCAATAACGGCGTGTTCGTCTGTTATGCCCCGGCTGACGATCCGGAGATCGCCATTTGTGTGGTCGTGGAGAAGGCCGGCAGCGGCTCTTCGATCGCGGGCATTGCAAAGCAGATGCTTGACTATTATTTCAGCTTTAACGAGGGCAGCCAGGCCGTGGATACCGAGCAGACCCTTCTGCACTGAGCAAAGTTTCGCAAAATGCGCATAAGCTCTGCAAAATATCAACATAAATTTTGTTGAATTGAGCGAAAAAACTGTGTATAATAAGTAAACAGCCGACATATAAAAGGTAATATTTGAAAATTTTTTGAGAAAGGAATTGTCCAATGAATATAGCGCTTATGGCACATGACGGTAAAAAGGAACTCATGGTCCAGTTTTGCATTGCTTATTGCGGCATCCTTTCGGGACACAATATCATCGCCACAAGCACGACCGGAAAGCTCGTTGTGGAGGCTACCGGCCTTCCCATCACCCGCTATCTCTCCGCGGCACAGGGAGGCGCCCAGCAGATCGGGGCGCGGATCGCATATAACGAGATTGACCTTGTCCTGTTTTTCTGCGACCCCTCCGGACGCGAGGGACTTGACTCTGTCAATGAAATTGCAAGACTGTGCGATCAGTACAATGTGCCATTTGCTTCCAATGTTGCGACGGCCGAGGTCCTTATCCAGGGCCTGCGCCGCGGGGATCTCGATTGGCGCGATATAGTAAACCCGAAGAAATGATTGCAAAAACGGGGAAGGGCTTTGCGCCCCGTTTTGGCTCTGCCATGCTTTTTCATAGCAAAACTTCCGCGGGGGCAGAAATTCGCCCCCGCTTTGTTTGTTTTACAGGCGGGGCCTGAAGAATCTCATAAGGAGACATTTTATGGAACGAATAAAACCGCGCACCCTGTCCGGATTCATGGAGCTTTTGCCGGACGATCAGGCAAAGATGGAGCGATTCATGCAGACCCTGCGGGAGAGCTATTCGCTCTATGGCTTTGCGCCGCTGGATACCCCCGTCATCGAGGCGACGGAGGTGCTGCTCGCCAAGGGCGGCGGGGAGACCGAAAAACAGATATACCGCTTTATGAAGGGCGACGCCGACCTGGCTTTGCGCTTTGATCTGACCGTACCTCTTGCAAAATACGTCGCGATGAATTACAGCAAACTCAGTTTTCCGTTCCGCCGCTATCAGATAGGCAAGGTATACCGCGGCGAACGGGCGCAGCGCGGCCGTTTTCGCGAGTTTTATCAGGCAGATATCGACATAATCGGCGACGGAGGGCTCGACATAATAAATGAAGCGGAGATACCCTCCGTCATCTACCGCACGTTCTCCGCGCTCGGGCTGAAAGACTTCCGCATACGCATCAATAACCGCAAGGTGCTCAGCGGATTTTTTGATATACTGGGTCTGTCCGGACGCTCGGCCCAGGTATTGCGCACTGTCGACAAGCTCGATAAAATAGGACAGGAGAAAGTCCACGCGCTGCTCATGGATGAGGGGATATCCGGCGCAGACGCACAGGAGATACTGGATTTTATCTCGTTTAAGGGTTCCGTCGGTGAGACGCTGGATTTCCTGGCCGGATACGGGGGGCGCAGCCCGGTGTTTGACGAGGGCCTTTCGGAGCTTGGCACGGTCGTGGGCTATCTGCCGGGATTTGGTGTGCCGGAGGCCAATTACGGCATAGACCTGACGATCGCGCGCGGTCTGGACTACTACACCGGAACGGTGTATGAGACAACCATGACTGCGCATCCCGAGATAGGCTCCGTCTGCTCCGGCGGACGCTACGACGATCTGGCCGGATATTACACGGACAGGAAACTTCCAGGAGTCGGCATCTCCATCGGGCTCACGCGCCTGTTTTATGTTCTCAGCGAGCAGGACATGCTCAATCCCGAGCTGCTGACCGCGCCGGCCGATGTGCTTGTACTGCCGATGACGGATGATCTTGCACGCGCGATTGCCTGCGCCACGGCGCTGCGCGACGCTGGACTGCGCACACAGATATATACGGAGCCAAAGAAATTCAAGGCCAGGATGAGCTACTGCAACAAGCTCGGAATCCCATATGCCGTGTTGCTCGGCGAGGACGAGCTAGCAGCCGGCGTAGTTTCCGTCAAGGATATGGAATCCGGAGAGCAGGAGCGGTGCACGCTGGAAGAGGCGATAGCACGCATCTCGAGGGGTATCGGAGCAAGGGCTGCCGCCAAGCCGATACGGTAAGCTGCTGTTATACGTCCCCCCGGACGGGAGCAGGCCGAAAACACTCCCTGACAATCATAATGCTCTATATCGATGAGATCTGTTCGGGCAGTTAGCGGTGCGGCGCCGGAGCAAGGCGTATATGGCGAAGAGGGCCGGGCCCGTATAAACGAAAAAGTTCTGAATATTAGGAGTTGACAGTTATATGTTTCAGTCCCGTACGCATACATGCAGCGAGCTGGGCCTTGCCGATGCGGGCATGGCGGTAACGCTTGTGGGTTGGATGGAGAATGTGCGTGAGGTCAGCGCCTCGCTCGCGTTTGTCGTCCTGCGCGATTTTTACGGCACGACGCAGATCGTGGCCGAGAGCGAGGAGATGGTAAAGCTCTTCAGGGGGATAAACCGGGAATCGACCATATCCGTTGCGGGCCTTGTGCGCGAGCGGCAGAGCAGGAACCCGAAGCAGGCAACAGGCGATATCGAGGTCGTGCCTGAAAGTGTCGAGATCCTCGGCCGGTGCAGGCACAACGAGCTGCCGTTTCAGATAAACCGAAGCCGTGAGGCGGACGAGTCCGTGCGCCTTAAATACCGCTATCTTGACCTGCGCAACCCCGAGGTCAAGGAGAACATCATCCTGCGCTGCAACGTCATTGCCGCGCTGCGCCGGGGCATGACGGAGCACGGCTTCCTGGAGATAACGACCCCGATACTCACGGCGTCCTCGCCGGAGGGCGCGCGCGACTATCTCGTCCCGGCGCGCAACCACCCGGGCCGGTTCTACGCGCTCCCGCAGGCGCCGCAGCAGTTCAAACAGCTTCTTATGACGGCTGGTTTTGACCGCTATTTTCAGATAGCGCCATGCTTCCGCGACGAGGACGCGCGTGCCGACCGCTCGCCCGGCGAGTTTTATCAGTTGGATATGGAGATGGCCTTCGCCTCGCAGGAGGATGTTTTTGCTGTCATCGAGGATGTGCTTCCGCCGGTTTTCGCGCAGTACGGCAAGTATGGCGTCGCCTCTTCAGCGCCGTTTGAGCGCATAGCGTATGCCGACGCACTCGAGCAGTTCGGCACCGACAAACCGGATCTGCGTATCGACCTGCGCGCCGTCGATGTGACAGGGCTTCTGTCGGGCTGTGGCTTTGGCCCGTTCGATGAAGCGGCCTGCATCAAGGCTGTTGCGATTTCCAACTGCACGCTGACCCGGAAGCAGACGGAAAAACTCCTTGCCGACTGCGAGGTACAGTCGGGGTATAAGGAATATTGGTTCAAGCTTGACGAGGCCGGCGCCGCCGCCGGCGGAGTGGCCAAGTTTGTCCAGGAGAAAAAGGACGAGCTGGTTGAAAAGCTCTCTCTTTCGCCCAACAGTCTGGTCGTGCTTGCCTGCGGTACAAAGGCTGCCGCGCAAAAGGCCGCGGGCGTTGTGATAAAGATCTTCGGTGCGGCCTGCGAGGGACATATGGACGCCGAGCGTTACGAGTTTTGCTGGATAGTCGATTTCCCAATGTATGAGATCGGTGAGGAGTCAGGCCAGCTCGAGTTCTGCCATAACCCGTTCTCCATGCCTAAAGGCGGGCTGGAGACCCTCCTTGCCGCGGAGCGCGGAGAGCTCGACCCGCTGGCCATAACCGCCGACCAGTACGACCTTGTCTGCAACGGCGTAGAGCTGTCCTCCGGCGCGGTGCGCAATCACGACCCGGAAATTATGGTCAAGGCCTTTGAGCTTGTCCGCCTTGGCGAAGAGGACGTAAAGGCCAGATTCCCCGCGATGTACAATGCGTTTACCTACGGTGCGCCGCCGCACGCGGGTATAGCCCCGGGCGTCGACCGCATGGTTATGCTCCTTGCGGGCGAGGACTCCATCCGCGAGATAATCCCGTTCCCGATGAACAAGAACGCGCAGGATCTGATGATGAATGCGCCCGGCGAGGTCACGCAGCAGCAGCTTGACGAACTGCATATCGCGATCGTTGACGGGCAGGAGTGATATAAAACAAAATGTTCTGCCGAAAGGCCGGACGACGGATTTCGATCGAAAGGGGCGGTAAAATTGGTCTGTAAAATACGCTCCATGGGCCTGTGGGGCATCTCCGGATATGAGGTGACCGTGGAGGTCTTTCTTACCGGCGGCCTGCCGCGTATCGACGTTGTCGGTCTGCCGGACTCGGCCGTCAAGGAATCGCGGGAGCGCGTGCGCGCCGCGATAAAGAACAGCGGTATGAAATTCCCCGTCAGCCGGCTTACCGTTAATCTTGCGCCCGCAGACACAAAGAAAGAGGGCACGGTCTACGATCTGCCGATACTCCTGGGCGTGCTCGTCGCGTCCGGAGACATCGCCGCACCGCCTGAGGACTCGGCGTTTTTCGGCGAGCTGTCGCTTTCCGGCGAATTGCGGGCGGTCCGCGGCGCGCTGCCGATGGCGCTTGCCGCGCGCCGCTCCGGGATACATAAGCTCTTCGTACCGATGGAAAACGCGACGGAGGCTTCATTTGCCGAGGGCGTTAAGGTCTATCCCGTCAGGACCGTCGTCGAGCTGCTTGCGCATCTGGATGGAAGCGCACCCATATCCCCGGCCAGCCCGCCGGAGATCGGGACGCTGCGTACTCCGGGGCCGGACATGTCTGAGGTCAAGGGCCAGGACAACGCAAAGCGCGCGCTGGAGATCGCCGCGGCGGGAGGGCATAACATCCTGCTCGTGGGCCCGCCGGGAGCGGGAAAATCCATGCTTGCCCGGCGTATCCCCGGCATTTTACCGGATATGAGCCGGGACGAGATGCTCTCCTCTACCGAGATACACTCGATCATGGGCCTTACAAGCAGCGGGAACCCGATACTAACGCAAAGGTCGTTCCGGTCGCCACACCACACTGTGTCGGCCGTTGCAATGTCCGGCGGCGGCAGCGCCGTGCGGCCGGGCGAGATAAGTCTTGCGCACAACGGTGTTTTGTTCCTTGACGAACTGCCTGAGTTTCCGCGCGATGTGCTGGAAACGCTGAGACAACCGCTGGAGGACGGGTTTGTGACCGTCTCCCGCGCTGCGGGCAGCGTACAGTACCCAAGCTCCTTCATGCTCGTGTGCGCGATGAACCCGTGCAAGTGCGGCTGGTATGGGCACCCATCCGGGCGCTGCCGCTGTACTCCGAATGAGGTGCGCAAATACCACAGTCGGATATCCGGGCCGCTGCTCGACCGCATAGATATCATCGTAGAGGTGCCCGCGCTGGATTTCGAGCAGCTCCACAGCAAGCCGGACGCCGAGAGCTCGGAGAGTATAAAAAAGCGCGTGGATGCCGCGCGCCGAAGGCAGATCGCGCGGCGCGAAGGGGAAAGCGGCACCGTCTGCAACGCCCGGCTGGGCACTATGGAGCTTGCCCGGTACTGTGCGCTGTCGCCGGAGTGCGACGAGCTCATGCGCGCGGCTTATGAGACGCTGGAGCTGACAGGACGCAGCTATGACCGGATACTGCGCGTTGCGCGCACCATCGCCGATCTTGAGGGCAGCGGGGATATCGCGCCCGCGCATCTGGCGGAGGCGATACAATACAGGACATATGATTTTACGGAAAATGATAACTGAGGGGATGCAAATGAGCACTGAAAACCCTATAATCGAATTACGCAATGTCTGCAAACGCTTTCGCTCGGCGGATGGAGAGATCGCGGCGCTCGAGGACGTCAGTCTGTCGATAGACAGGGGCGATATTTTCGGCGTGATCGGCATGTCGGGCGCGGGAAAGTCGACGCTCGTGCGCTGCGTCAATCTGCTTGAGCGGCCGACCAGCGGCTCGGTGTTCTTTGAGGGCGGGGATTTGACTGATATGAGCGCGGCGCAGCTTCGCCAGTGCCGTCGGAAGATAAGCATGATTTTCCAGCAGTTCAATCTTCTGATGCAGAGTACCTGCCTTAAAAACATCTGTTTCCCGATGGAGATAGCCGGTGTCCGTCCGGCGGATGCGAAAAAACGCGCCAGGGAGCTTCTGGAGACTGTCGGGCTGCCAGATAAGGCAAACGCCTATCCCGCACAGCTTTCGGGAGGGCAGAAACAGCGCATCGCGATAGCCCGCGCGCTGGCCTCCGATCCCGAGGTGCTCATGTGCGACGAGGCCACGAGCGCTCTCGACCCGACGACCACGCGTTCCATACTCGCACTTATAAAGGGTATAAACAAACGCCTGGGTATAACGGCCATTATCATAACGCACGAGATGTCCGTCATCGAAGAGATCTGTTCGCGTGTTGCGATACTCGACGGAGGCCGGGTCGCGGAGATCGGCACGGTGGAGGAGGTATTTTCAAATCCCCGTACCGAGGCAGCGAGAAAGCTGGTCTATCCGAACGGCGCGCCTGTTACTATGCTCAAGAGCGACAGGGTCGTGCGTATCGCATTCAACGGCGGCACGAGCTATGACCCGCTTATCGCCTCTCTTGCCATTGACTGCGGCGTCAAGGTCAATATCCTCGGCGCCGATACGCGCAATGTCGGCGGCAAGGCTTTTGGCACGATGCTGATCGGGCTGCCAAATGATCCTGAGGGTGCAGAAAAGGCGCTGAGCTATATCCGGCGCCAGAAGGACATAACCTGCGAGGAGGTGGAATACAGCCATGATTGATTTCTTCCAGTCCGATGCCTGGAATGAGGCTATTGCGATCCTCAAAAGTGAAACTCTGATAGGTATATGGGAGACGCTGTATTCAACGGTCCTGTCAACGCTGCTTTCATATGTGATCGGCCTGCCGCTCGGCGTTCTGCTTGTGACCGGCGAGGAAAACGGCATACGCCCGCTTCCCAAATGGCTTATGAGCATTTTGAACTTCATCATCAATATCCTGAGAAGCGTGCCGTTTTTGATACTTATGATAGTCGTGCTGCCGCTGTCGAGGCTTATCCTCGGCACCTCCATCGGAACGCCCGCGCTGATCGTGCCGCTGACAATCGCGGCGTTTCCATTCATTGCCCGTCTGGTCGAAAGTTCGCTCAGGGAGACGGACAAGGGGGTTATAGAGGCTGCACAGTCCATGGGTGCGACCCCGTTCCAGATCGTGCGCAAAGTCATGCTGCCTGAGGCCAAGCCCTCGCTTCTGTCGGGCGCAACGATTGCGCTGACGACCATCATGGGTTACGGCGCGATGGCGGGTATAATCGGCGGCGGCGGCCTGGGTAAGATTGCGATAAACTACGGCTACTACCGCTTCAAATCCATCGTCATGTGGGCGGCGGTCATCCTCCTGGTCGTGCTGGTCCAGATTTTCCAGACGGTCGGCACACGCCTTGCCGTGCGCAGCGACAGACGCATAACCGACAGAGGGAAAAAGAAGAAAAAAGCTCAATAACGTCAAAAGGCAGGGCATGACCAATGGTCATTCCCTGCAGGTTATATTTCACATTTGCTTTTGTGCTTTGACTCGCCTCAGCGAGTGGTCGAGCCGCCGTTTATCACGGCGTCGAGACCTGTTATATAGGATGCCTCGTCGCTTGAGAGGAATTTTACAAGGTCCGCGACCTCCGAAAGCTCGCCCATGCGGCCGAGCGGGATGGGAAAGCCTCGGCTGAGCATCGCGTCGAGATCGCCGCCGAACACATTTTCCAGCGTGTTCTGCATCATGCGGGAGTTGAGCGCGCCCGGGCAGATGGTGTTCACACGCACGCCGTATTCCCCGGCCTCTATCGCGGCGACGGCTCCAATCTTCATACACGCGGCCTTCGACACCGAGTAGGCAGAGCCGCCGGCCTGCGCACGGATGCCGGCCTGTGACGCGGTGTTGACAACGCTGCCGGAGCGCTGCGCGTACATGACGGGAAGCACATATTTCAGGACGATAAGGATGCCCGTCACATTCAGTTTCATGCACTCTTCAAAACTGTCTATGTCGATATCCTCAATGCGCGCGCCCTGACCCTGCTTTCCGGCGTTGTTGAACAGCACGTCTATCCGGCCAAAGCGTAAGACAATCGAGTTCACCGCGCGCGAGACGGACTTTTCGCTGGTAACATCGGTTTTTATGAGCATGCTGCGCTCCGGAAGGAGCCCGAGCTCCCGGGATTTCGCCTCCAGCGCCTTGCCGTCGATATCCAGCAGGCAGACGGTCGCGCCGTCGTCATAGAAGGACTTTGCCGTGGCGGAGCCGATATCGCCCGCCGCGCCCGTTACAACGACGACCTTGCCCGAAAAATCAAATTTTATCATCTCTGATGCACCCCTTTTTATGACATGACTTAATTATATATGAAACTGGAGGGGAAAGCAACAGATAAAAAGCCGTGCTGTGGTGATAGAGTACAGAAATTTGAGCTCCCGCGAGGGCAATATTGGAATAATTTTAGATTTTGTCCAAAAACTCTTGACAACCGAGTGTTAATATTGTATTACAATAGCACTGCAAAGAAAAAAAGAAAGGAGAGCCATCGATGAGAAAAGCGGGCAACGTCATGTCGGTTATGAGCATGTGCGGCATGCACATGTGCTTTGTCGTGCCCATTTTCAGAAAGCTCTCCGACAACTGCGAACAGCCCAACGTGTAAAGAGGCAGCGCATATCCCGTATATGACCGGAGGCTTTGAGGATGAGCTTTCCGGTTATTTTTATATGCACAACAAAAAATTGAAACAAGGAGACAACACAATGAAGAAAAGAATCACTGCTCTTGTCCTTGCCCTGGTCATGGTGCTTGCACTGTGTGCCTGCGGCAGCAACGATGATGGCCTTGAAGGAACCACCATCCGTGTCGCGGCGACCCCGGTGCCCCATGCCGAGATACTGGAAGTGGCAAAGGATATCCTGGCCGAACAGGGCATCACGCTCGAGATAGTCGAGTACACCGACTATGTCCAGCCCTGCATGGTCACAGAGTCGGGCGAGGTCGACGCGAACTACTTTGCACACCTGCCCTACATCGAGAACTTCAATGCCGAGAACGACACCCACCTTGTGTCTGTGGCGGCCATCCATTATGAGCCCTATGGGCTCTATCCGGGCAAGACCCAGACCATCGATGAGTTGGCCGACGGTGCGCAGATAGCCGTGCCCAACGACGGCACGAATGAGGCTCGCGCTCTGCTCCTGCTCGAGGCACAGGGACTTATCACCCTGCGTGAGGGAGCCGGGCTTGACGCCACCAAGCTAGATATCGTTGACAACCCCAAGAACCTTGATATCGTTGAGATGGAGGCGGCCCAGCTTCCCAGAACACTTGCCGACGTTGACATGGCCGTCATAAACGGAAACTATGCTATGGAGGCCGGCCTGTCAGTCGCCAGCGACGCCGTTGCGACTGAGGACGTCGAGTCCACCGCTGCCCAGACCTATGCCAACGTGGTCGTTGTCAAGGAGGGCAATGAGGAGAATGAGGCCATCCAGGCACTTGTCGAGGCGCTCCAGAGCGATGAGGTAAAGACCTACATCGAGGAGAATTACGACGGTGCCGTTGTCGCCATGTTCTAATACTCCGAGCTTAAAACCCCGCATTTGAAAAACGGCATGGCCTGGGCCATGCCGTTTTTATATTTTGCCCCATCAGACGTACTGCCCATTTTCCCGCAGATAATCCCGGAGGATGTCAAGCGCCTGCTCCAGCCGTCTTGTGCTCCCGGCAGAGCAGAGTGCAACACGCAGAAAATCCTTTCCACCGCCGCCGGCAACGGCAAAGTGCTCCGAGTGGTATATGCGCACGCTGCGCCATAGCAGCTCGTCCTCAATAGAATAAAACGGTTTTTGTATAGCAATGGGCAGCCACTTATAATAGCTTACGGGTTCGCAGCTTTTCAGTACAGACGGGAAGTATTTTTCATATAGCCGGCAGTTGCGCTTTGCCCACTGCTGTTTTTTCGCGGCGATCTCATAGGCGTCTCCGCTGAGTATCAGCTCCGTGATGATCTCTGCGTCCAATGACGAGGCCTTGACATTGACATTGAACAGCCCGTTTAATATCGTGTTCTTAAAGCGCGCGGCAAACGCCATATATGCGATGCGGAGCCCCGGGCTCAGGCTTTTAGTCATACCGCAGATATAGACGCTCTGACCCATGAGTATATCGAACATCGACGGGAGAACATACCCATCCGCAGCCTGGAGCCATGTCGAGATGTCGTCCTCCACCAGGATCAGTCCGTTTTTTTCGATGACCGCTGCCAGCTCCCTGCGTCTGTGCTCAGGGATGGTGATGGTCGTCGGGTTTGCGCAGGTCAGGATCAGGTATACGCCTTTGAGCCTGTTAGCAGTGCTCTGCCGTTGCAGATCCTCAGGCAGCATCCCGTTCCCATCGCCCTTGATGGGAATAAGTACAAGATTGAGAAGCTTTGCCAGCTCAATAAAGTTCGAATAGGTATACTGGTCCACCGCTATTTTGTCTCCGGGGGAGAACAGCGAAAGCAGGGCCACTGCCAGCGCGTTTTGCGCTCCTGCAAAGATAGCTGTGTTCTCCGGGTCTGCATGCGCGCCGAGCTGTTCCATCCAGCGCACGCCGGCTGCAAGCTGGTGAGGATGCCCGGCAGGATAGGAATACTCGTAAAGATTGCGCAGATATCCCTTTTCGATTACCGACTGTGTCGCCCGCTCCACGGGTTCGCTGTACTCGCTGAAGGCGTTAATTGCTCCCAGCTCTATGCATGCGTCCGAGGGCTGCGAACCGGTTATCGTGATATCCTCCGCCGCGTGCGGCGCGACGAAGGTGCCCTTTCCTGTCGTGACGTAGATCAGGCCTTTCTTCTTACATATTGAATATACCCTTGTGATGGTCGTATAGTTCGAATCCAGATAATCCGCTATCTCCCGCTGGGGAGGCAGCTTTGTGCCCGCCCGGAGCTGCCCGCTTCTGATCTTGTTTTCCAGATCCTCGGCAAGGGCTCTGTAATACGGCGGCCTGAGTTTTTCCTTTTCCGGTTTCCAGGTCAGCGGATAGCTGTCAAACGAGTTTACAGGCATCTGGCGGCCTCCTTTTAAATTAAAATTGTTGTACATACAATTTTTATATTGTATGATTTTATCACGCGGCTATAATGAAATCAAGCAAAAGCTGTGCAGCGGCAGGCGGCGGGGATATAGATTTCTCACGGCCCTGCCCGCCGCTTTCCGCAGGCGGAGCACCAAACGGCTTTTGCCGGAGTATCCTATCCAGGAAAAGGGGTAAGAATTATGGAACATCTGCGAGTCAGAAAAATGGTGGTCGCGGCGCTCCTGGCTGCGCTGACCTGTGTTGCGACCATGGTTATCCAGGTCCCGTCCCCCATGGGCGGCTACGTCAACTGCGGGGACGCCATCGTATTGCTGAGCGCCTTTCTTCTGGGGCCGGTGTGGGGAGCGGCGGCAGCCGGTATCGGCAGCGCGCTGGCCGACGTCTTTTCCGGGTATATCGCCTATGCGCCGGCGACATTTACCATAAAGGCCGCCATGGCGCTGGCCGCTGCTCTGCTGATGAGGCATGTAAAGCTCACAGCCGTCCTCAGGGCTGTCCTGTCCGGTATTGCGGCTGAGGCAATAATGGTCCTTGGATACCTCTGTTACGAGGCGCTGATTCTCGGTTACGGCGCCGGCGCTGTTGCCGGGGTCGTTGGCAACTGCATCCAGGGCGTGTTTGGCATAGTGGCGGGAACGCTGCTGTTTATGCTCATCTCACGCGCGCCCGGCTTTCGGGGCCTAATACCCAGACACTGATCTGAATAACGCCGAAAATACGCCGCAGCTTGGCAAAATTGGAGCAAATAAAGCAATATGCGGTCGATGCTTATACCGGCCATGTCTTTTCCAGTGAGCCGGCAGAGTTCTTTGTTATGGATAAACGCAGCGGCAATAGCAAAAAAGGCGGAGGTGAAGCAAACGCTTCACCTCCGCTTTTTTTCAGTATAGCAGCAGAATTAGCCGCCTTGTGGAAAACTGCCGTGAACACCGGTGTCTATTACCGTTTTGTTATACCGCCGTCTATCGGCAGCGCATGCCCGGTTATCTGGCGCGCCTGGTCCGAGCAGAGCCAGATGACCGCGTTCGAAATATCGTCGAGGGAATTGAGCCTGCCGGTCAGCGCAGCGCTCTTTACATGTTCCAGGGCCTCGGCATTATCCTCAACACCAGCCGACAGCCCCGTGCCGAGCGTAAGGCCCGGACAGATAACATTTACGCGAACACCGTAATCGGCACCCTCGAGCGCGCCGACGTGGGTCAGGGACATCACCCCGCTTTTCGCCGAGGCATAGGCGCTGTCGCCCGGCATTGGCTTGATCCCGCCCAGGGAGGAGTTGTTGATGATAACGCCGCCAAAGCCCTGTGCCCGCATCTGCCTGAGCTCGTACTTCATGCACATGAACACGCCCTTGAGGTCAACGTCGATGACATTGTCCCATACTTTCTCGTCAAAGTCGGCGATATGCGTTGGGACGTCGATGCCGATGCCGGCGTTGTTGAAGGCGAAGTCGAGCCGTCCCCATTTCTCTACCGCTGCGGCAACAAAACGCTCAGCATCCGCCTGGCACGAAACGCTTCCCATGACGAACTCAGCCTCTCCTCCGGCCTGCTTTATAAGCCGCACCGTTTCCTCGACCCCGGTGCGGTTGCGGTCCGTCGTGACGATAACACCGCAGCCCTGGCGCGCAAAAGCAACCGCCGCGGCACGTCCCATCCCGGAGGCCCCTCCGGTAACGAGCGCGGCCTTTCCGGCAAACATTTTCTCCATGTCATTCCAGCTCCTTTCATTTTGGTATCCATATTTTTATAGTACCGTATAACAGGCGCAAAAGCAACCGCATAGTAAGCTGTAAATCTGATGGATTACTCAAATTTAGGCGCGTATACCCATAATAACATAGGAGCAGTAGCGGAGAGAGGGACACTTTTTGTTTTCAGGATTGCGCAGGAAATTGAAGCGTCTTGACTTTCTTTACAGACAATTTACTGGGACATTATTGTGATATAATCTAATTTGTTCAAACATTTGGACCGATAGGGGTGGTATTATTGCAAAACACGATTGAGGATGTAAGGCGGTTGGGAAGCGAATTCAGCGCCTGCCAAAAAATACTCAGCGCAATCGGCGACGGAACGCGGCAGCATCTGCTATATATAATGCTGCAAGGCGAGTGCAGCGGAAGCCGTGTGATTGAGATTGCCGAACAGACAAACCTCTCGAGCCCGGCGGTATCCCATCATATGAAGATCCTGAAAGACGTAGGGATCGTGAAAAGCCGGAAGGAGGGCACCTGCATTTATTACTATTTGGATCCTGAGGTGAACCAGATTAACAATCTCATAACGCTTTTTTGCGATATAAGGGATTTTATGAAAAATGTTCCCGATAGAAGCGGCAGCGAAGATGAATATTAAAATTGTTGATATTGGAGGAATAATGAATGGATTTATTACAGGCTATGAATGACAGACACTCTGTCCGGTCCTATACGCAGCAGCCGATCGAGGGAAAGACGAAAGAGGATCTGATGTCCTTCGTTGAACAATGCAGCAGGGAAAGCGGCTTGCATTTGCAGCTTGTTTTGGACGAGCCGAATGCTTTCAGCGGCCTCATGGCCCATTACGGCAAGTTTTCGGGCGTTAGAAACTATATCGTGCTTGCGGGCAGAAAGAGTGAGGACCTGGAGGAAAAATGCGGCTACTATGGAGAGAAAATCGTTCTCTACGCACAGACACTGGGCCTTATCACATGCTGGGTCGCCATGACCTACAGCAAGGGAAAGGCTGTGTTCGAGATTGACAAAGGGGAAAAGTTATGCCTTGTCATAGCCATCGGATATGGCGCTTCCGGAGGAGTCGCGCACAGGTCAAAGCCGAGAGAAAGCGTGATAAACGCGCAGGAAACTCCCCCGGATTGGTTTGTCAGGGGAGTGGATGCGGCCCTTCTTGCTCCAACAGCGATGAACCAGCAGAAATTTGTGTTTTCTCTGAATGGCAATACCGTGACAGCGAAAGCAGGGATAGGGTTTTACAGCAAAATCGACCTCGGCATTGCAAAGTATCATTTTGAAATTGGCGCGGGGACTGAAAACTTCAGTTGGGGATAAGGGTATCAGCTCCTGCGGCGACGGCAAATCTGGCGGTATTTATGAGCCATGCGGCCATATTCCCGCTGTGTCGTATAAATGGTGCAAAAACAAGAAAAATGCGGCGTTGACATCGTATATCGACGGTGATATCATTATGAATGATAAATGTATTTACTAAATCCATTTAATTAATATAGAGGAAAAACAATGAACTACCGCGAGATGTATGAATCCAAGCTCACCGATGTGCAGGGCGCGCTGAAGCTGATCCGATCGGGCGACGGTATCTGCCTTGGCAAGGACTGCAACGAGCCGCGCATGTTCTGTGAGCAGCTCCACACAATAGCCGATCGCGTGGAGGGCGTCACGGTGCTCAAAGGCCGTTCCTCTGACTACGGCTTCATGCAGAACGAAGGAATGAAAGGCCATATCCTGACACAGAGCGCGTTTTATGCCCGTGGTTGGGAGCGTCCGCAGGAGCTGGGAAACGTCACCTTCGTCACCTGTGACCTTTACGACCAGCCGTTTAACTATAACGCGGCCTATCCCCGCAACGTCTACCGTGTCGCTGCGACGCCGATGGACGAAAACGGCAATTTCCAGGTCAATCTTTCCCTGATGTGGGAGATGGATATAAATCCCCTGTCCTGTGAACGTATAATCATCGAGGAGAACAAGCAGCTTCTGCGTGTGAAAGGCGGACAGGAGATAAACATAAAGGACGTCGACGCAGTTTATACCGCGGACTACCAGCCGCCCGAGATACAGGACCTGCAGTGCTCCGAGGTGGAGGATAAAATCGGACAGTACGTCGCCTCGCTGGTGCCGGACGGGGCGACCTTCCAGCTTGGTATTGGCACGTTGCCCAACGCCTGTGCTACCCACATGATGGATAAGCGGGAGCTCGGCATCCACAGTGAGATGTTCACAAACCTGATGGCGGAAATGGTCGAAAGAGGCGTCGTGACGGGCAGGGCCAAGAACCTCAACAAATACGAGCACACTTTTTGCTTTGCCGGCGGTACGCAGAAGCTTTATCAGCATCTGCACGACGACCCGAACTGTGTCATACGCCCGGAGAGCTATGTCACAGACCCGCGCGTCATAATGCAAAACGACAACATGTATTCAATCAACGGCATTCTTGAGATCGACCTGACGGGACAGGTCTGCTCCGAGTCCATCGGTACCCGGCAGTATTCCGGTCCGGGCGGAGGTTTCGATTTCGCCTACGGCGCGCAGCACTCGAAAGGCGGCCGGAGCATACTCATCATGCAGTCGCGTACCAAAAAGGGACAGTCAAAGATAAAGACGATGCTGACGCCCGGCGCGCAGGTCACGATCCCGCGTCCTTATGCCGATACCGTCGTGACGGAGTATGGCGTGGCCTATCTCAAAGGCCGTTCCCTGCACGACCGCGTGCTGAACCTGATATCCATAGCCCATCCGGATGACCGCGAGCAGCTTCGCCGCGAGGCTGCCGCGCTCAATTATATCATCTGACGCAGCTTGCTTTTTTTCGGTCTTGCAGGTATAATCCGTATTGATATATTCTTGGAAAAGCGGGCGATATTTGATGGAAGACGCAAAAAAGTTAAAGCGCAGTGAGCAGGCCGCCGCAACAAAGTCTGCGCTGACTCAGTCGGCTTTGCGGCTGTTTGCCGAGCGGGGCTATGACAAAGTATCGATAGCGGACATATGCGGAAGCGTCGGCGTCACGGTAGGCGTGTTCTACCACTATTTTTCAACGAAGAGCGACGTTTATAAGGAATTGTCGCTTCGCATGGACGAGCGTATACGCGCGTTTGAGCCCACAAGCCCGAATGCCCCGGGCAAGATATCGGAGATACTTCACTGCTACGCCGAGATAACCCGAGATATCGGCGTTGACACGATGAGCGTTATCCTCACGCCTGCGAACAGGCTTGTCTATACGAACAACCTTTCGGCAAAAGTGATACGCCGGATAATCGAAGAAGGGCAGCGCACGGGGGAGATATCCACCGCCGAAACCCCGCTTAACCAGATGAGGCTCATATATGCCGCGCTGTGGGGCGTTGTTCTGTTCTGGTGCTGCGAGGACGGGAAGTTCGATCTTGTTGAGGGAATAGATGACGCTGTGCGCACGGCCCTGCGTGCGCTGGAACCGTAACATAAGGGAATAATGAAAGATCAAAGGCTCTGGCAGAAAAAAATAACTGCCGGAGCCTTTTTATGTTTTTTACAGTTTGTTTTAGTGCATATCATGCTGTGGCTGTGTGTACCACACGGAGGAGGCGCTTACAGGGGGAATACCCGATAGTTTTATCCATGAGACCTTCCTTTCGTTTGACAGTTGCCTGGTATATCGCGTGATCATGCATACAACATATATTGCCACCAAAAGCTCCGTAAGTGGCATTGCAAACCAGATCGAATCCGCGCCGGTGACGATGGGGAGCAGGAGAATGAGAATACCGCTGATGACCAGACCTCTTGATATGGACACGATGAAAGCAGCCTTTGGCTTCATAACAGCCTGGAAGTAATAGGTGGAGAAGATATTCAGCGGCATCAGGATAAATGAAAGACCATAGCATCTGATGATAGATGGGGCGATCTGCAGGACCTCCTGTGTGGGATCCATGAAGATATGTATGAACTGATTGGGTATGGCCAGACAAAGAGCCGTCCAGAGAACACTGAAAAAGGCTATCGTGCCTGTCGCATATCTCAGAGTCTGACGGATGCGCTCGGGTTTTCCGCGCCGAAATTAGTTGAGAAAATCGGCTGAGAGGCCTGCCCGACACTGTAGGCGCAGCACTGAACAAATGTACTGACGTTGACGATCACGCCGTATACGGAAAGCGCGTTCGTGCCCAGATAAGCCATTATCTGGCGGTTGAACAGGACAGTCAGGATGCCCATGGCTATATCGATAAAGAACGTGGAAAACCCTGTCACGGCGATCTCACGGAGCTTGCCGAAGAGCTTTACGGGACGCACCAGCCTGAGGGTGTTTTTCTTCATGAAAAAGTGGGAGAGCATGACGATGACGGATATCCCTGTTCCGATGGCCGTGGCCAGGCCCGCGCCAAATGCGCCCATGTCACAGGTAAAGACAAAGAAATAATCGCCGAATACGTTGAAGATTCCGCCTGCCAGAACCCCGGCCGTGGCCAGAGCGGGATTTTTGTCATTTCTGAGATAAGCGGCCAGCGTCTGCGTAAAAAGGAAGCAGGGTATCACATACTTGATCGGACGAACATATTCCATGGCCAGTGTAAGAGTGTGCCCCTCCGCGCCGAAAAACTGAAGAAGCGGCCTGTCAAAAAAGGCGATGACGATCCAGGCTGCCAAGGCAAGTATTACGGAACCTATGATGGAAGCCGTAAAGTATTCATTGGATCTGCGCGTCTGCCTTTCTCCCTGCCCGCGGATGGTACTGAAAAGGACAGACCCTCCAATACCCATTAAAAGTCCCAGACTGTAAATAATGTTCCAGATCGGTGCGATGACTGCCAAAGCCGCAGTACCCTCGGGCCCGTGGTATTGTCCAACCATGGCCATATCCACAATGGAATAGATGGAGGTAATAAGGGCGCTGCCAAAAGCAGCCGCAAGGTACTTGAAATATAGAATTTTGATTTTACCGTTTAGAAAGTCCATGTCGAAAAGTCCTCCTTCAAAAAGAAAAAGCCGGATAAAGATACAGACGTTTCAGTCCGTGCCTTTATCCAGCTCATCATTTCTACCGAATGATTTACCCTCCGAGCAAGCTTTCCTATTTTGGCTCATTGAGTCACGGTAGTCAAGCATAAAAATGCCGGTTTATTTTAGGAAAAGGGGGGAATAGTGATAAAAAGTTGCCAAATTATGAAAAGGGTAGCTTTTTTCTTTTTTTGTGTATATTTGTCGAAAAATATCGCAAAATATGTATTTTGCGAAAAGAAAGGGTAAAACAGGTACAACCGTTTGCA
>CAZSRK010000001.1:16789-89512 GCA_964609305.1 uncultured Oscillospiraceae bacterium | reverse complement strand
AAAGGTGTTGGCATAGCCGGCGACCTTGCTGCCCGGGAACTTGAGCTGGCCGACGACCGGGGAAACGGCGGCGTCAAACTGCATCTCGCCGTCGATGGCAAGCTCAGGTGCGGCGGCCTTCGCCTTCTCACAGGCGTTGCGGACCTTGTCGACGGCCTCGCCCTTGCCGGAGCCCTTGGTCGAATAGCTAAGGAATGCGATCTTGGGGTCGATGCCAAAGATCTTTGCGGTCTTGGCGCACTCGAGCGCGGTCTCGACCAGAGCGTCCTCATCGGGAACTATCTGGATTGCGCAGTCGCCCATGCACAGGCGCTCGTCGGTGCCGTCCTCGTGGGTGCGGACCATGATGAAGCAGGAGGAGACATTCTTGTTGCCGGGCTTGGTTTTGACAAGCTGGAGAGCGGGACGGACGGTGTCGGCGGTGGAATAGGTCGCTCCGCCAAGCAGTGCATCGGCCTTGCCCATCTTGACGAGCATGGTGCCGAAGTAGTTGCCCTTGAGCAGGTTCTTGCGGCAGTCCTCGGCGCTCATCTTACCCTTGCGCAGCTCGACCATGGTCTCGACCATCTCGTCCATGGAGGTGTAGGTGGTGGGGTCAATGATCTCGGCGCCGGTGATGTCAAACCCGCCCGCTTTTGCGGCGGCCTCGACCTCGTCGACGGAGCCGACAAGGATTACGCCCATGATCTTCTCTGCGAGCAGTTTGGAAGCGGCCTCGAGGATGCGCGCGTCGGGGCCCTCGGTGAACACGATCGTGCGAGGAGTGTCTTTAAGTTTTTCTATTAGTTTGTCAAACATGATTCAATCCTCCGTGTTTGTTACTTTGTGGCAGGTTAACTTTAGCACAATCAGAAAAAAAGTCAAGATATTAGTATTTACAAAGGCCCGCGGCGCCGGTATAATACCATATGTAATCAAAAAAATCCCGGGGGTGTAGACGATAGGGACCCAGTTTTCACGGATGATGTCCGTCCTTCGCAAGGAGCGAGGGCTGAGCCAGCGCAAAGCGGCCGCAGACCTCAAGATAAGCCAGGCGCTGCTGTCGCATTATGAAAACGGAGCGCGCGAGCCGGGACTTGGCTTTGTGTGCCGCGCCTGCGACTATTATGGCGTATCCGCCGATTACCTGCTCGGCAGGACTGAAAGCAGAGAACCGGACACAGGAGGTACGGACGAGCTCAGGGAGCTCGCGGAAAATCTGCGCATGCTCGCGGACAGGGCCGAGGACATGCTGAAAAACACACAGGAAAGGTAAATGCATATCTATGACGCCACAGGAGAATATACGCAATTTCTCAATCATCGCACACATTGACCACGGAAAATCGACGTTGTCCGACCGCCTGATAGAGGCCTGCGGAGCCGTGGCCGAGCGCGACATGGAAAGCCAGCTTCTGGATAACATGGAGCTTGAACGCGAGCGGGGCATAACCATTAAGGCCCGTGCCGTGCGGCTCAATTACAAGGCGCAGGACGGGCGCAGCTATGCCCTGAACCTTATTGACACACCGGGGCACGTCGACTTCAACTATGAGGTCAGCCGGTCTTTAGCCGCCTGCGAGGGCGCGGTGCTCGTCGTGGACGCCGCCCAGGGTGTGGAAGCACAGACCCTTGCCAATACATACCTTGCGCTGGAGCATGATCTGGAGATATTGCCGGTGATAAACAAGATCGACCTGCCCGCGGCGGCCCCCCTGCGCGTCAAGGGCGAGATCGAGGACATAATCGGCATCCCGGCGCAGGATGCGCCGGAGATATCGGCAAAGCGCGGGATCAATATCCAGGCCGTGCTCGACGACATCGTGCAGAACGTGCCCGCGCCGAAAGGCGACCCGAAGGCCCCGCTCAAGGCGCTCATTTTCGACAGCCAGTATGACCCGTATGTCGGTGTGATCGTCTATTTCCGTATCATGGACGGCGAAATCAGCCGCGGTATGAAGGTTAGACTCATGGCCTCCGGCGCGGAGTATGAGGTGCTCGACTGCGGCTATCTGCTGCCGCTTGGTATGGAGAGTGCGGACAGGCTTACGGCGGGAGAGGTCGGCTGGTTCACCGCGTCGATAAAAAACGTCAAGGATACGCAGGTCGGAGATACGATAACGGGTGCCGCGCGCCCGGCGGAGGAGGCGCTGCCAGGCTATCGTCCGGTGCAGCCGATGGTTTTCTGCGGCATATATACCGAGGACGGCAGTAAATACGGAGATCTGCGCGAGGCGCTGGAAAAGCTCCAGCTCAATGACGCTTCGCTCTCGTTCGAGCCGGAGAGCTCCGTGGCGTTGGGCTTCGGCTTCCGCTGCGGGTTTCTGGGTATGCTGCATATGGAGGTCATACAGGAGAGGCTCGAGCGCGAATTCAACCTTGACCTTGTAACGACCCTGCCCTCGGTCATATACGAGGTCACAAAGACCGACGGCACCGTGGTGCGCGTGGACAACCCCCATGCCTTCCCTGATCCGGCCGCAATCGCCGAGGCGAAGGAGCCATTTGTCAAGGTCTCGATAATAACCCCGCCGGATTACGTCGGCAATATCATGCCCATGTGTCAGGACAGGCGCGGCGAGTATACGGACATGCAATATCTGGATACAAACCTCGTCGAACTGCGCTACTCCATGCCGCTGAATGAAATAATCTATGACTTTTTCGACGCGCTCAAGGCAAAGACCCGCGGCTATGCCTCGCTCGACTATGAGCTGGAGGGCTATCGCGTGAGCGATCTTGTGAAGGTGAATCTGCTTCTCAACGGCGAGCAGGTCGACGCGCTGAGCTTTATCGCACACCGTGACAAGGCATATGGCAGGGCAAGACGCATCTGTGAAAAGCTCAAGGAGAACATCCCCCGTCAGCTCTTTGAGGTGCCGATACAGGCCGCGATAGGCGGCAAGATAATCGCGCGGGAAACTGTCAAGGCCCTGCGCAAGGAC
Source organism: uncultured Oscillospiraceae bacterium (assembly GCA_964609305.1). Lineage (GTDB taxonomy): Bacteria > Bacillota > Clostridia > Oscillospirales > Oscillospiraceae > CAKSXP01. Next base: position 86,588 of record CAZSRK010000001.1, on the reverse strand, counting down.
GTGCTTGCAAAGTGCTATGGCGGCGATATAACGCGAAAGAAAAAGCTGCTTGAAAAGCAGAAAGAGGGCAAAAAGAAGATGCGCTCCCTCGGGACGGTACAGATGCCGACGGAGGCTTTTATGGCGGTGCTCAAACTGGACGAATGAGCCTTTTGACGCATAACGTGTAAAAAAGAAAGATCCCGGGACAGCCCTGTGCGGCTGCCCGGGAACGTAAAAAACTGAAAGAGCCATGCGCCAACAGGAAAGCCCTCGCAGGCCCGGCCCGCCCTGAATTAAATCCAATGCCCCGCAAAGCCCTGCAAAACAAGGCGAACATATCGTTCAGCGAGGGCTTGCCCATTGTTATGCAACGGGAAAGCAACGGCATTTTTTAGTCTATTACGGGGAACATGTCAATAAACTTTTTGAGTGCGGGGTTGGGATTGTCCTGCCGGTAAACCAGCGAAAGCTTGTAGTCCAGATCCTGCCCCTGTTCCTCAAGCTCGACAAGGCGGCATTTGCCGATGGTCTGCTGCGCCATGCCTATGACCCGCGGCAGCACCAGCACGCCCTGTCCGGCATACATCCGCTGGAAAGCGGTGCTCATCGAGCGGATTATATGGTATTTTGGGGTGCGCTCGCCCTGGACTACCGGCTCCATGGCCACTGCGCCGTTTCCGGAGCCGCGGAAAGCTGAGTCACCAAAGAAAATGATTTCCGCCGGGTCAAGCTCTCCAAGGGAGACCGTCTCCCTCTGGGCCAGTGGATGGAATTCCGGAAGAAGCACCGCCAGACGGTCATTCATAATGTTTTTAACGCCCAGATCAGGGGAGTCGATCTCATGAGAGAATGTCAGTCCGATATCAGCCTCGCGCATGGCAACGCGCTCAGCTATCTGCCAGCTGCGCTCGACCTCCAGCTCAAGCTCGACCTCGGGATAATCCGTCAAAAAACGGCGGCAGCCATCTGAGAAAGGCTCAAAGTAAAAATCGGGCAGGATTATCATAAGATGCCCGATCTTGCCCTCCGACATGTCCTTGAGCACGGCCTCAAGCATGTAGAGCTCGTCAAGGATGCGGTTCCCCTCGTCCCGGAGATACTCGCCGGCCTGCGTGAGCGTGACGTATCTGGTGTCCCGTTCGAGCAGCTTTATACCAAGCGAGCTTTCCAGGCTCGCCACGCTGCGGCTGAGCGTCGACTGGCTGATGAAGTTGCGCTCGGCAGCCTTTGTAAAGTTCCGGAAGTCCGCAAGAGCTATGAAATTTTTTATCTGTTCAAGAGTCATTGGCGTACCTCCGTGGCGCTGATATTATTTAATTTAAAGTATGTCGCAGATATAGTATAAAATATTTTGCCGACGGAAGTCAATGCAATATTTGGCTTTTGCGCATAACGCGATGCAATAATTAGATAAACCCTGCCCGAAATTTGTGCTAAAATAATAGACAGTTTTTCAAAGGAAAAATGATATTAAATATCGGAGGAGATCCAAAAATGAACAAGTATTACCCCAAGCTCTTTGAGCCCATGACTATCAAGGGGACCTATTTCAAGAACCGTCTGTTCTCTGCCCCCAACATGTGCTCTTGGGTGACCAGCGATCATCGTCCCGATGACAACTTCATCAAGTGGATAGAGACAAAGGCCGCCGGCGGAGTGGCTCAGGTCACCGTTGCGGGCGGCATGGTCGACGCCGACATCTGCGAGCTCGGCGGCGGTTTCTGGTATCCTGACCGTCATCTCCAGCCCCGCATGACAGAGCTTGTCAATGCCATCCATCAGCATGACTGCATCGCCTCTTTCGAGCTGTGCCACGGCGGCGGCTCCTACCCCGTGGATAAGTACGGCCGTAATCCTGTTGCGCCCTCCGCATATGTCCGCTGGGACGGGCAGCAGGTTGACGAAATAACCGTCGAGCGCATGAATGAGATCGCCGACCACTATGCCGACTATGCCGAGATCGCGCAGACCTGCGGCTTTGACGGTGTGATGCTCCATGGCGCGCATGGCTGGGGCCTTGCGCAGTTCATGTCTGACGAATTCAACAAGCGCACCGACGAATACGGCGGAAGCATGGAGAACCGCGCCCGCTTCCCACTGATGGTAATAAACCGCGTACGCGAGCGCTGCGGCGACAACTTCCTGATCGAGTACCGCATCTCCGGAGACGAGATGTGTCCCGAGACCGGCGGCCACACCCTTCAGGATGCCGTTGAGTTCTGCAAGATCATCGACGACTATGTCGACATCATCCACGTCTCCGCCGCGCGTGACTCGACGGACGAGGGCGCCGTTATCACGCACCCGACCATCTTCCTCAAGAACGGCTGCAACGCCTATCTCGCGGCCGAGATAAGAAAGCATGTCAAGAGCCCCGTCGTCGCCATCGGCGCCATCAACACTCCCGAACTGGCCGAGCAGATCCTCGAGGAAGGCGGAGCCGACTTCATCGCCGGCGCCCGCACCTTCATTGCCGACCCTGACTTTGCAAGAAAGGCAAAGCACGGCAAGAGCGAGGACATCATCCCCTGCATCCGCTGCCTGAGCTGCCTGACCGGCCTGCAGATGACCGACGCTGCCAACTGCTCCGTCAACCCGCGTACATATCGCGAGGCACGCCTGACCTCCCAGCCCGACGTCAGGGAGAAGCTCAACGTCGTCGTTGTCGGCGGCGGTTCCGGCGGAATGAAGGCCGCCATCACCGCGGCTGGGCGCGGCCATGACGTGACCCTGGTCGAGAAGAGCGACAAGCTCGGCGGCATCATCAACTTCACCGATTATGACGAGATGAAAGTCGACCTGCGCCGCTTCAAGAACTATCTTGTAAACCGTGTAAACAAGCTTGGCATCAAGGTCATGTACAATACTGAGGCCACGCCCGAGCTCATGGATAAGCTGGCTCCCGATGCGATAATCTGCGCCTGCGGCTCCAGCCCGATACAGCCCCCGATCCCGGGCCTGAAGGAGAACGCGATGCACGTTCTCGAGGCATACAAGGAGCTTGATAAGATCGGCAAGAAGGTCGTCATGGTCGGCGGCGGTCTGGCCGGCTGCGAGACCGGCATATTCCTGGCCGAGCTCGGCCACCAGGTCGACATCGTCGAGATGCTGCCGGAGCTGGCGCGCGACGCCAACTGGATGAGCCAGCAGGGTATGCTCGTGCCCATCGAGAAGTACAGCATCGGCGTGCACACCTCCACGACCTGTCTCGAGGTCCTGCCCAACGGCGTCCGCGTCAAGAACCCGGACGGATCCGAGAGCATACTGGAGGCCGATACCGTCATCTTCGGCCTTGGCATGCGCGCCAACTCCGCCACCGTCGACTCCCTGCGTGACTGCGCGGACGACTTCGTCGCGGCCGGCGACTGCAAGCGTGCCCGCAAGGTCCCCAACGCCGTACACGAGGGCTACTTCGCGGCTCTGGATCTGGGCATCTGATCCTAATTTCGTCAAAGTTTCTCGGGGCGGTGCCTCATCGCCCCTGAGAGTTTGAGTATTTCCCCCGGCAAATATCCCGCGCAGCACCTATAATCTGCTATTTTTTAAGAACAGGAGGAAAGACCAAAACATGAGCGAAAAAATTATTGACGGTGTGTGGAAAATCGAAGAAACCACACATCTCGACAAGCTTGTCGTCAATGAGGGTGCTTCCGTCAAGGCTCCCTGGGGCAAGGGTGTCACGATGTTTCTCAACGGCATGCCGACCGATATCAAACCCGGCAGCTATGAGGGCGACATCCTTCTGTACGTTGGTGACAGCTACCTGACCAAGGTCGGCATCTGGGGCACTCCTCAGAAGACCTTCTACCGCACCGGCATCTTCCTCAGAGACAACCAGGTCGTTGAGGAATACTGCATCCCCGGCGCTGTCAAGGGCGGCAGCTTTGACGGGAAAACCGTCGAAAATGTCACGATCGAGGCCAACGACGGCGGTCTCAACGGCATCTACATCACCGGCGAGGGCGAGTATACTCTCAACAACGTCAAGATGAATCTCGTCGGCCGCGGAGAGAACGACTTCCAGGCCTGCGGCGCCGGCCTTGCCATCTACGGCGACGCCAAGGTCACCGTCAACGACTCCGAGTTCATTGTCAAGGGCGTCACCCGCGGCGCTATTTTCGCCGGCAACAATTCCGAGCTGACTGTCAACCGCACACGCATCATCGGAGAGAGTGCCCCGTTTGACGATAAGGTCGATCCTAACTGGTCGATGAGCCTCTACGGCACGAACCGTATCACCAATGCCGGCCACATGGCAACCTGCTACTACAACGACTGCTTCATCTCCACCAACGGCTGGGGCGCGATGAGCGTCGACGGCGGTAAGTACAATCACCTGTACTACAAAGACTGCATCATCATGCAGACCAGCCCCTCCGGCTACGGTGCGATGGGAATCGCCGACAACTTCAATGATTACAGCGAGTATGACGGTCTGGCAGACCCCCGCTGCCTGCACAGCTTTGACAACTGCGTTGTCACCGTCGGTGGTATGGCGCTTATCTGCTGCACCAACAACGCCAGCGGCGAGTTCAAAAACGGCACCATCGTTAACTCCCGCCGCTGGGGCACCGAGACTTTCCGCAACGACGGCGGATATCTCGATATCGACGATGCGACTTTCTATACCGGCTCGTCCGCGATGATCGTCAAGGGCTCTCGCTTCACCATCAACGCCAACAAGGCCAGATTCTTCCCGGGCAATGACGTCATCCTCCAGCTCATGGACAACGACGACCCCGGCATGGGAGGCCCGCAGTCTTTCCGCGTCCCCGTCGATCGCGTCGACGAGTACGTAGAGGGCCGTGATCTGACCGTAGCGTCCCCCGACGAGGACGTGTTCTTCAACATCTCCAACTCCGCGCTCAAGGGCAATATTTTCAACTCCACGACGAACCTGTTTGCCATCTTCGATGAGCCCAAGGAGTCCGACGTCTATGAACCCCTGCCCCGGAGAGGTCCCCCGCCGATGCCGCAACCCGATCCCGACGATCCCGAACCGTTCACGCCCGAAGAAATGGGCGGCATCCCCGGCGACGTCGTGCGCGGCGCGGGCGGCTACAATCCCTATCTCCAGGGTGCGAAGAACCTCGAGGTCAACCTCACTTCTGCCAGCGTAACCGGCATCATCAGCGCCGCCAGCCAGAAGTATGGCGAGGGCGTCTACTTTATCGACAACCGCAACCGTGACGAAGTCAACAACATCGTCCAGACCCCCGCTCCCGCTGTCAATAACGGCGTCATCGTCTCTCTCGACGACGAGAGCGTCTGGACCGTCACCGGCACCAGCTATCTGACCAAGCTGACCCTGTCCCCGAACGCCACCATTAAGGCCCCCAGGGCCATGAGCGTGAGCATGCTCGTCGACGGAGTCGAGACCCCGATCAAGGCCGGCACCTATACCGGAAAGATCGTGCTCGAGGTCAAATAAAAACCAGGCCCGGGGAGGGGGAGACCCCTCCCCGGTTTGCTCAGAAACTGCTTTCCCAAGTGGAGCAACTGTCACGCTTAAATACCATGAATGATAAGGAGAAAAGCATGAAAAAAGTTGTAAACGATGTCTGGAAAGTCGAAGAATCCGTTGAACTGTCCAGCCTCGTCATCGAAGAGGGAGGAAAGCTTGAGGCCCCTGAGGGCAAGGGTGTCATCCTCATGGTGAACGGACGTAATGAGGCCGCCGTGCCTGGCACTTACCGAGGCGACGTCAAGGTCCTTGTCCATGATTTTTATGTGATGCCGCCTTCCGGGCTGCACCGTCTGTTCGGCGGGCCGGACACCATGTTCCGCTGCGCTGCCGTGATCGATAACGGAAAGCTTTGCGAAAAGCGTTCCTTCCTCGGCATGGCAAACCGTGGAGAGATAACCGACACCTATGCCTGTGACGTCGAGTTTTATTCCTGCGAGAATGACGTCAACGGCATACTCATCGATGGAGACAGCAAATATGAGGTGCGGCAACTGCCGCTTTGAGTTCGAGGGCAGCGGAAGTGACGACTTTATCGACGTCGGTGCCGGTGTGACGGCTATCGGAAAGAGCCAGGTCACCATACAGGACTGCGATTTTCAGTTCTCCGGAGTGACGCGTTGCTGCTTCCACGCTGGCGGCGACACGGTGCTGACTATAAATAACAGCCGTATAATCAATAACAGCCCAAAGGCCGTGGACAACCCCCGCCTGCTTGGATCCCCGAACTGGCTGATGGGTATTTACGGCACCAACCGATCCAATCAGGTATGTGAAAACGCGACCGTGTACATCAACGACTCGTACATGAAGTCCAACGGCTGGGGCGTTATCTCCGTTGACGGCTCCATCCATAACCGCGCATATCTGCGCAACACGACGCTCGACCTGACCGGCCCGCGCGCCCGCGGTTACGGCGTGTTCTGCATTGGCGACTGCTACTTCGGCTTCGACGGCTGCGAGCTGAATGTCAACGGATTTGCGATGCTCCTCGACTCCGAGCCTGAGAAGCGTGGTATGGACCACTCCGAGAGCGGCGGAAACTTCTCCAACTGCTCCATCACGGGCAACCTCTTTGCCGTCATGGCCTTCCGCGACCGCTATGGCACCGTGACCTTTGACCGCGGCACCGTTATCAACACCGACAGCTCCACCGTCTGCGTCAAGGGCTCCACCAGCACCTTCAATTTTGACAACTGTGAGATCTACTCCGGCAACGGCGTGATAGTCCAGCTCATGGACAACGACGACCCCGGCATGGGCGGAGGCGACTTCTACAAGATCCCCTATGATGAGACCGACGTTTACGTCGACCGCGATCTGTGGAATCCCGACCCGACTCTGGATATTTTCGTAAACCTGTCCAACATGGACGTTTGCGGCGACTTCCTCAATTCCACCACGGAGCTGAAGGCCAACGACCGTAACGGACCCATGGAGATCCCGGCCGGTATTGACCCCGAGGATTGGGAGGACATGGGCGAGGGCCTTCAGGGCGCGCACAACCTCGTCATCGACATGAAGAACGTCCGCGCCGAGAGCGTGATGTCCGCGGCGAAGCAGTGGTATCCCGAGGAGGGAACCGACGTCATCAACGCGGAGAGCTATTACCTCATAAGCTGTGTTGAGCAGGAGGCCGCGCCCACTGTCAACAACGGCGTCATCATCACGATGGACGAAGACAGCGTCTGGACCGTCACCGATACCAGCTATATAACCAGCCTCACGCTGGCCGAGGGAGCCGTTGTCAGGGCCCCCGAGGGAAAAACGCTGCGCATGCTCGTTGACGGCGTCGAGACTGCGATCACTGCCGGCAGCTTCAAGGGTCGCATCGTGCTCGAAGTTAAATAAGAGTATTAAAAGTTCATAATATAGAACCCCGCTGTGTATGTACACAGCGGGGTTTTTGCATTTGTAGAAGCACGGAGAGCTCCCTCCCGGGCGAAAATTATTCAGCATATACCGAAAAACGCATAGGACTGGCATATCCGAAAGCAAAAAATCCAGGCCCAACAAACTTACGCCGGATGAAACTGCACATTTGGAGAAAAGATATGATATACCGAAAAACAGCATTAAAGTTATTTTTTCTATTGGGACGCATGAAACGGCATTTTCCAGAAACCCTAAGAGATAAGAGGAAAACGGCCGTCTCTGGCCGGCTTCTCACAGTAAAAAGGAGTGATCTTTTGAATACCGGAATCCATAACACTTCGGAGATCGGCAAACTCAGGAAGGTGCTGCTGCACCGGCCAGGCAGGGAGCTGGAAAACCTGATGCCGGAATATCTGGAGCGGCTGCTGTTTGACGATATACCCTATCTTCAGGAGGCGCAGCGGGAGCACGACGCTTTCGCCGAATGCCTGCGCCAGAGAGGGGCGGAGGTGGTTTATCTCACCGACCTGGTGGCGCAGTCTCTCACTGACGAGCAGGTCCGAAACGAACTGCTCTATCAGTTTCTGGACGAGGCCGACATAAAGCAGCCGCGTGCCAGAGAGATGATGGTGGAGTATTTCTCATCCATGTCCGATGAGGAGATGATATCCGCCATGATGGCCGGTGTGCGCAAGTCCCAGCTTAAAGAGTCAGACAAAGCCCGATTGGGGGATTTTCTGACCCTTAGCGGCGGCGACTATCCCTTTATAATTGACCCCATGCCCAATTTGTATTTTACCCGCGACCCCTTTGCCACCATCGGCACAGGTGTAAGTATCCACAAAATGCATACTCAGACCCGTAACCGGGAGACCCTGTTTGGAAAATTCATTTTCAAATACCATCCGGAGTACAAAAATGCGCCCCGGTGGTATGACCGGGGCGAGACCTCCTCGCTGGAGGGAGGAGATATCCTTGTACTGTCGCCGGAGGTGCTGGCCGTTGGTATATCCCAGCGCACCCACGAGGACTCCATCGACCAGTTGGCGTACACCGTTCTCAACGAGAGCAGGACTTTCAAAAAAATTCTGGCGTTCGATATTCCAAAAACCCGCTCCTTCATGCACCTGGACACCGTTTTTACCATGGTGGACAGGGATAAGTTCACAGTTCACCCAAATATTTTAAACGATATCACGGTGTTTGTCATGGAGCTGGATGAACGCAGACAGGTAAAGATACGCCAGGAGGACGGCCGTCTGGAGGATATCCTTAAAGAGCACCTGAATCTGGACAACGTGACGCTCATCCGCTGTGGCCACGGCAGTGAGATAGACGCGGCCAGGGAACAGTGGAACGACGGCAGCAACACACTGGCCATTGCTCCCGGCGAGGTGGTGGTGTACAGCCGCAACTATGTGACCAACCGTCTGCTTGAGGAACACGGCGTTAAAATCCACACTATCCCCAGTGGGGAACTGAGCCGGGGACGGGGCGGCCCAAGATGTATGTCCATGCCGCTGTGGCGGGAGGATGTGGACTAAAGCACCTCCGGATCCCCTTTGATATCCAACCTTTTTACAGGCTTCTTTTTCACCTGAAAAAGCCCTGATAATTTTCAATCTAAACTGAAAGGATGTAATATAATAACATGGCTGTAAATTTGAAAGGAAAGAGCTTTTTGACTCTCAATGACCTGACCACTGCTGAGATCCGCTATCTGCTGGATCTGGGACACGATCTGAAGGCAAAGCGACGCGCGGGAATCTGCGAGCCCACGCTGAAAGGCAAGCATATCGTTCTGCTGTTTGAAAAGACCTCGACCCGCACCCGCTGCTCCTTTGAGGTGGCCGCAACTCAGGAGGGCGCACATGTCACCTTCCTGTATTCCGGTTCCTCTCAGATGGGCAAAAAGGAATCCCTGGAGGATTCCGCCAAGGTCCTGGGCCGCTTCTTTGACGGCATAGAATATCGAGGCTATGACCAGCAGGTAGTCGAGGACCTGGCAAATGGTCCGGCGTACCGGTGTGGAACGGGCTGACCGACCTTGATCATCCCACCCAGATACTGGCTGATATGATGACGATCGAGGAGCACTGCACAAAACCCCTGAAGGATGTAAAAGTGGTGTTCCCCGGCGACGTGCGCAACAACATGTGCTATGCCTGGATGTATGGCTGCGCCAAGATGGGCATGCACTTTGTGGGATTGGGCCCGGAAGAGCTGGTACGACAGGTGGATACCGCCGTGCTGGCCGCCGCCAATGAGGCCGCGGAAAAGACCGGCGCCAAAATTGAAATAACCAGCGATAAGAACAGTCTGCGGGGCGCAGATGTCATCTATGGTGATATTTGGGCGTCCATGGGTGAGGAAAATCTCATCCCCGACCGGGCCAGGCTGCTGTCCCCCTTCCGGGTGACGGAAGAGACCCTGCAACTGACCGGTAACCCCGACGTGCTGTATATGCACTGCCTGCCCTCGTTCCATGATTTTGAAACCACGCTGGCCAAAGAGTGGATGGACAAGGGCGTGGATATAAGGGAGGTCACCGACGAGGTCTTCCGCAGCCGCCACAGCGTGGTGTTCGACGAGGCTGAGAACCGGATGCATTCCATCAAGGCTGTGCTGGTGGCTACGCTGGCATAAGCGGGAGAGGAGGACATACCTGTGTCCAGATTCAAAATGCCAACGGCCTATACCATTTTGTTCTGTCTTATCATACTGGTGGCCGTGGCCACATGGTTCGTCCCGGCGGGGCAGTACGAGTACCATGAGGATGTTCCGGCCTCCGGCACTTATCATGAGGAGGAACAGAATCCTCAAGGTGTGGGCGATGTGATCCTTGCCGCCTTTCACGGTTTTTACGACGCTGTGGATGTGTGCGTATTCATCCTCATGGTCGGAGGATTCCTGGGCGTGGTTATGCGCACGGGAGCCGTGGATGCCGGAGTGAGCAATGTCATCAGGCTGTTGGACGGACGGGAGAAATGGCTGATCCCAATTTTGATGATCCTCTTTGGCCTCGGCGGGACCAGCTTCGGCATGTGGGAGGAGACTATATGGCTTTTTATCCTCTTCTGATCCCCATTTTCCTGGCTGCGGGCTATGATACCGTTGTGGGTATTGCCGTCGTACTGCTGGGAGCGGGGGCCGGTGTCATCTGTTCCACTGTTAATCCTTTCGCCACCGGGATTGCCGCCGGTTTTGCCGGCGTATCGCTGGGAGAGGGTATCGTCCTGCGCATACTCATGTGGCTGGTATTTGAAGCGGCAGCCATCTGGTATGTTATGGCCTATGCGGCCAAGGTAAAAAAAGACCCCGCCGCCTCTGTGGTGGTCAACCGGGGCAGGGAGATTTATCACGGAAAGACGGAGGACGCGCCGCCGCTGACGGGAAAACGCAAGGTTATCCTGACGGTTTTTGCCTTAACCTTTCTCATCATGATCTATGCCGTTATACCCTTTGATGATATGGGGCTACCCCTGCCTGCTCTGGGCTGGTGGTTTCCTGAGCTGTCGGGGCTGTTCCTGGTGGCGGGCCTTATTATCGGCCTGATCGACCGCATGAAGGAATCGGTCATCGCCGAGGAATTTGTCAACGGTGCATCGTACCTTCTTGGTGTGGCTTTCATCATTGGCATCAGCCGGGGCATCACATATCTGATGAACCAGGGACGTATTACGGATACGGTCCTCAATTGGGGCGAAAATGCTTTGGCAGGTACCAGCTCGCTTGCATTTATTCTTCTGGTATTCCTGCTGTATTTGCCCCTTAGTGTCCTTATCCCATCTTCGTCTGGCCTGGCGACGCTGTCCATCCCGATAATGGCGCCGCTGGGCAAGTTTGCCGGTATCTCCGAGGCGCTGATCATAACCGCTTTCCAATCTGCCTCCGGGCTTGTGAACCTTATCACCCCTACGGCAGCGGTGGTTATGGGCGCGCTGGCCCTTGGCCATGTATCCTATGACCGCTGGGTGAAATTTGTCTGGAAGCTGATTGTTTTGTTCGCAGTGCTGATTGCCGCGTTCCTGGCTCTGGGGGCCCTGGTTTCCGGACTTTAGCTGCGAAGCCTTGCTAAATACTATCAATCTATAAAAACTAAAAAAGCGGACGCCCGGAAAGGCGTCCGCTTTGGTGCGCCCATCGGGCGCAGTGTTGACATTGAATGGGGCCGGGAAGCTGCTTTGTGAGCCGGGTGGCTGATGAATTCGCCGTGGCGGGGTTCAGCCCTGGAGAAAACGTGAGAGGAATTCGCGTGTCTCCGCCCGTTTTGGTGCGCCGAACACCTGTTCCGGCGCGCCCTGTTCACAGATGATGCCCTGGTTCATATAGACGACGCTGCTTGAGACGTCGCGCGCAAAGCTCATCTCGTGCGTAACGACGAGCATCGTCATGCCGTCGAGTGCCAGAGAACGCATGACCGAGAGCACTTCGCCGACCATCTCGGGGTCGAGCGCGCTGGTCGGCTCGTCAAATAGCAGTATCTCAGGGTCCATCGCAAGCGCGCGCGCAATGGCGACACGCTGCTTCTGCCCGCCGGAGATCTGCCGTGGCCGGGCGTTTATGTACGGCAGCATACCGACGCGGTCAAGATAGCGCAGCGCCGTCTGCTTTGCCTCGTCCTTTTTTCGCTTGAGGACCTTTATCTGGCCGGCCATGCAGTTTTCCAGCACGCTCATATTTGCGAAAAGGTTAAACGACTGGAACACCATTCCTACCTTGGCCCGGTATTGCGGAGCCTTGACACCGCGCGCGAGGACGCTTTTGCCGTGAAAGAGTATCTCGCCTGAAGTCGGGGTCTCCAGCAGATTGATGCAGCGAAGCAGGGTAGATTTGCCGGAGCCGGAGGCACCGATGATGCTTATCACATCGCCCGGCGAGACGGTGAAATCGATGTCCCGGAGCACCTCGTTCTGGCCGAAAGATTTTGAAAGATGCTGGATTTCCAGGATGGGCTCGCTCATTTTTACCGCTCTCCTCTCGAACTTTGATTTCTGTTCCATTTGGAGCGGTTCCGGGCTTCCTCGTACTCAAGGCTGCGCTCGTCAAAGTTGCTGCCCCGCTCGGGATGGTTGTAGGTTCCGGCCGCCATGGTGAGCTGGTCTGCCTGTACCAGCTCGTAGTTGTCCGCGCCTTCAAGCCGCCGTTCGAGCCAGCGCAGCAAAAACGATGCTATCAGCGTCATGCACAGGTATCCGGCCATCTCCACCGTCGCGGAGGGGAAGTAGAGATAGGTCGCGCCGACGGCCGCGCGGTGTACGGCGAAAAAGTCTGTGAAGCTGATAATGAACATCACGGAGGTATCCTTGATATTAATTATGAAATTGTTGCCTATCTGCGGCAGGATGTTGCGCAGGGCCTGCGGCAGGATGACGCTCGTCATCGTCTGGAAATGGTTCATACCTACGGCCATGGCGCCCTCGGTCTGGCCAGGGTCGATCGAGAGGATGCCTCCGCGCACGGTCTCCGCCATATAAGCGCCGGTGTTTATCGACACAACGAAGATGGCCGCGGACCAGACGCTGCCAAAGCGTACGGTGTTGTCGGAAAAATAGGGCAGGCCATAGTAGAGGAACACGGCCTGCAGCACCATCGGCGTGCCGCGGAAGATCTCAACATAGATGCGCACGACGGCGCGGATAAACGTAAGCACGAACCGCTTGACCGGATGGTCGGTTTTGGAGTGCGGTATAGTCTGTAAAATGCCGCACAGGAAACCTATCAGGCAGCCAATGAAAGTTGCCACCAGCGCGAGCGCCAGCGTGTTGAGTATGCCGTCGAGATAGGCTCCGCCATAGGTTTCAAGCAGCTCGCCAATGTCGCCAAAGAGCTCGACAAACTTGTTCACGGGGACACGCTCCTTTCCTTAATTCAAAAACGGGAAAAAGCGAGGGACGATGGCCGTCCCTCGCCGTGCACCCGATTACTCGCTCAGAGGCTGGATAGAAATGGCTTCATCCATCAGCTCGTTGAAGTCGTCGACGGTCATAGTCGAGAGGACCTCGTCGATGGCGTCCTTGAGCACGGTGTTGCCCTTCATGACGGAGATGCCTATATTGATCTCGCCCTCGTCGACCTCGAAACCGTCGTCGGAGTCGGAGAAGTCAAGTATCACCATGTCAGGATATGCTGCGACAGCGCCCAGTGCGGTCGGCATATCGGTGCAGATAAAGTCGACGGTGTCGGTCTCAAGCGCCATGAGCATGGCGGGAGCCGTCTCAGCCGCGGTCTGTATCTGCGCGCCCTCGATCTGCGGAAGCATGTCCGTGTACCAGATCGTGGCGATCTGCGCGGTGCAGGTACCGCCGGAAAGGTCGGAAAGTCCGGTCGCGGAGGCATAGGGGCTGTCCTGCTTCGTTACGCAGACGATGGATGCATAGAAGTAGGGTCCGGCAAAGTCGACCTGCTCCATGCGGTCCTCGGTCATGGATTGTCCGGCGATGACGGCGTCATAGGTGCCGGTCTGTACGCCCGGGACAAGCGAATCCCAGTCGGTGCGGATGATCTCAAGCTCCCATCCGTTGGCCTCGCAGATCTTCTTTGCAATCATGACATCGTAGCCGTTGGCGTATTCGCCGTTGGTGCCGGATATCGCGACGGCACCGTTGGAGTCGTCGTACTGCGTCCAGTTGTACGGGGCGTAGGCGCATTCCATGGCGATGGTCAGCACGCCGTCCTCCACGCCGGACGCGACCTCTTCGGAACCACAGGCGGTAAAGCCCATGACCATGGCAAGAGCCAGGAGCAATGCAAGGAGTCTCTTCATTTATGTCACCTTCCGTTTATTTTGTGCGGAAAAACCCGCCTCATTAAAAAATGAACCGCCTGTGTCAAGCGGTTCATGAGGGAATACGGACTTTGCCGGTTCGACCCGTGATAGCGCTTCACACGAAACTCATGTGACAGTCCGCAGAGTATTTCCCTGCGGCCCAGCCATCCCGGCACCAGGCAGCGCCGGAACGCTTCGGCGGAGCGGCCTTTCCCGCCGGACAGATGCCTGTCTCTTCCGGCGATACTCATCAGTCCCGCGCCTCTATCTGACTGCGATCCAATTTTATTAGATGTATCCTAACATGTCCGCGGGCGAGTGTCAACTGTCTTCCACCCGCAGAAGAGGAAATTTGTCCAAATTCAACTAGAATCCCGCGATTCACAGGCGGCTGTTTATCGTATAAGTAACAGGGACGTAAAAGTCCGGCCCGGACAGACGCTATTTATGCCGACCGCGGAAGAACAGCGCGACCGTGCCGGGGCCGACGTGCGACCCGGTGACCGGCTCATAGCATACGGTCAGGCACTCGCCCGAAAAGCCGAGGCTGCGCAGCTTCCCGAGCAGATATTCAACGCCGCTGTCATTGTCCGCATGCGCGATGCCGATGGGGGCGGCTCTGTCGAGGACAAGCTTGTCGTATTTGTCGGCGAGCGTATCAAGCGCGCGTTTCATGCCGCGGGTCTTGCCGCAGGTGACGATGCGGCCAAGCTCGTCGCCGCGCAGTATGGGGTTTATGTGCAGGACAGTGCCGACAAATGCGACCGCGCCGGTTATCCTGCCGCCGCGCTTGAGGTACTCCAGGTCGTCGACGGTGAAAAACTGACACATAGTCGCGCGCGCTTCGTCGACGCGGCGGACAATCTCGTCAAAATCCAGCCCGTCTTTTATCATCTGCGCCGCCTCAAGGACCTGCATCCCCTCGCCGAGCGAGGCGGCGAGCGTGTCGATGGCGGCAGCCCTGCGCTGCGGATAGGCCTCTTTAAGTTCATTTATCGCGATCGCCGCGGAGGAGGCTGTACCGCTGATGCCACCGGACATGCCGATGTAAAGAACGTCATCCCCATTTTTAAGTGCCTGCTCAAATGGCAGCATGAACGACACTATGTTTATCATGGAGGTCTTGACGATAGAGCCGCTGCGCATGGAGTCGTAGAAGGCCTTGCCGTCGAAGTCTGTCTCCGCACTGTTTTCCGCCTCGACCCCGTTGACGGTGTAGGAAAACGGCAAAACGGTTATCCCATTTTGCCGCACAAGTTTGAGAGGAAGGTTTGCGGATGTGTCTGTGAATAATCTTATCATTTATGACCGCCTTGTTTTCTGACTGGATTTCCCCTCCGACTGGAAAAAAGCGACGCCGCGCCGGGCTCTGGAGGGGCTTGTGCTCAATGCCCAATAACGGTAACATTGGAAAAATCAAAGTTCAACCTATTCCCTTGAGAGACACATCTACTGTATGGAAAAACAAAAGTAGAGCCCCCGGAAGGGGACTCTACCAATGGTAGAACGCCGCTATCTGACGTTTTTTTTCAGACGAAAACACAGATAAACAATAAGTTCAGCAGGAATCGACAGAAGAAAAAGCTGCCACCAGTTTCGGCTTAAAAAAGTGAGATAAACGCACACTATAAGGCAAAATACGAGAGAAGCGATGATGATATAGTTGTGCCGTCCCCCCTCCCAGATGGAGTTGAGCACGAGCAGCGTTATAAAGGAAACCGGCACGGCGTACAGAAGGATGAGCCAGATGACGTCCCCCATCAGCCAGAAGATGATAAACAGCAGCAGCGCCAGCGTCCAGATACCGGCTATTGCTATCTGTGTGATGGTCCGATAGGGGATGGAGCGCTGCTTCCTGGGGCGTACGTATTCCTCATGCGGGCTGATAAGATAATCGACGGTGACGCCGAAAATGTCCGCGATGTTTTTTAGTATGACAACGTCGGGCAGCGACTCTGCCCGTTCCCATTTTGAGACGGACTTGTCCGAATAGTTGAGCTGTTCGGCCAGCGCAAGCTGTGTCATGCCGGCCTTGGTGCGAAGCTCTATTATATTGCTTGCGACGATAGATCTGACATCCTCCATTTGCCGTTCCGCCTCCTTCCGAAAATATAGCCGCGCGGCCCGGAAAGGCCCGCGGCAAAAAGCCATAGGCAGTTTATGACTATGATTATAAATTATAAAGGCTCCCGGGATAAAAAGTCAATCAAAAAACGGCGGCCAGCGAGTCGCCCCTGCTGTAACATAGGAAAAACCCGGCCCGAGGTTTTCGCGGGCCGGGATTATTGTCGCGATTTTATTTGTCAACACGCCTTGCGAAGGAGACCCCGTCGCGCGTGAGCGCAACGTCGAGGCTCACCCGATCGGCGCGGATGATGCTGTGCGTGAATTCGTAGGTCATGCCGGACTCCGTCCTCGTCCTGCGCTGTGCGGAGAAAGCGGGATCCCCCGCGTTGCAGCCGAGGAGCTTCGCCTCGCGCCCGGAGAGAGTGACGGCGCTGTAAGTATCCACGGCGGAGAAAGGTACGATGCCGACCTCGTACAGCAGGCTGTAAAAACTGTGTGTCTGCAAAAGCTCGCGCGTAAGCCGGGGATAGATGTACTGCGGGTAATAGCTCGTCTCCAGTATCAGCGGTTCACCGTCGACATTCCTGATGCGGGAGAAGCGGTATATTGGCGTATCCGGACTGCCCAGCTCCAGCACAGCTATTATCTCCGGAGACGGTTCGACAATGTCGAACTCGAGCAGCGTGCTTGACGGGGTAAGACCCATTGCGCTTATCTCGCTTGTGAATGAATACACAGTGTCTGTCTTTCTGTGCATCTTCGGCTCGGCAACAAAGGTGCCGCGCCCCTGTTTGCGTACGACAAGCCCCTCGCTCTCCAGCGCGCCGATAGCCTGGCGCACGGTGCTGCGGCTGATGTCAAAAGCCTTGCACAGCTCGGTTTCGGAGGGAAGGAGATCGCCGGCGGTCAGCGTCCCAGCAGATATGTTGCGTTTTACTATGCCCACAAGCTGTGAGTAAAGCGGGATGTCGCTGTCAAGCGAAAGCTTGCTGAGCAGAATAGGGCTGTTTTGCATAAGTACATTTCTCCTGTGCGGTCATTGTATTGATATATCGACATAACGTAAGATATGTATCATACATTATATCAAATTCCGCACGGAACGCAAGAGGTAAATTTAATCAGCCCCTACACGTACTGAGCGGAAGATGTAGCGTCCGGCAGCCTTTCCGTTTACGGCGCCGTTTTCCGCCGCGAGCTGTCCGTGCAGGAACACGGCGCGGGCCTGTCCGCGTATCCGCCTGCCCTCCCAGGGGGAGTAGTCTGCGCGCATGAGCTGGTCTGCCGCCGTTATCGTCCACTCCGCTTCCGGGTCCCAGACGACCAGATCGGCGTCCGCGCCGGGGCTGATGTTGCCCTTGCGCGGCCACATCCCGAAAGCTTTTGCCGGAGTTTCCGACAAAAGCTGCGCCATGCGGCAGGCCGTTATGCGCCCTCCGACAACTCCGCTGTCCCATATCAGGGCCGGACGGTGCTCTATGGCCGGCAGACCGTTCGGTATCTTTGAGAAGTCCCCGCGGCCAAGTTCCTTTTGACCGCGAAAATTGAAGCTGCAATGATCTGTCGATATTATGTCAACTTCATTGCCGGAGATCGCGTCCCACAATGCCTGCTGATCTGCCAGCGAACGTATCGGAGGGGAACAGACAAATTTAGCGGCCTCAAATCTTCCAGTTATGTAAACCTTATCCGTGAGCGCGAGATACTGAGGGCAGGTTTCCGTAAGTACGTCCAGGCCGCGTTTACGGGCGCTGAGTATCTCCGCGAGCCCCTCGCGGGTGCTCAGATGCACGACCCATGCAGGCGATCCGGCCAGCTCCGCCAGCTCCATGAACCGTCGGACAGCCGCCGCCTCGACCTCGTTTGGACGTGACAGGGGATGGTATTCCGGGCCGGTGCAGCCGCTGCCGAGCAGCTCGCGCACGCGGCGGTTCACCTCGACTCCGATCTCGCAGTGCACGCCGACATAGCCGATGTCCCGTGTTTCCCGGAGAAGCTCCAGCAGCTCGTCATCGCCAAGGCGCAGATTGTCATAGGCCATGTACGCCTTGAAGCTTGTCACGCCGGCTGCCGGCATCTCGGATATTTCGCGGCGCGTATGCCCGTTCCAGTCGGTCACGGCCATGTGGAAGCCGTAGTCGCAAAAGGCATGCCCGTCGGCGCGGGAATGCCAGACCTCCAGCGCATGGGCAAGGGTGTCGCCCCTGTCCTGCGTCGCAAAGTCCAAAACGGTCGTGGTGCCGCCGGCGAGGGCCGCACGTGTGCCGCTGGCCCAGTCGTCAATGGTCCATGTGCTGCCGGCGTCCATGCCCAGGTGGGTGTGGCTGTCGATAAAGCCGGGAAAGATAAGACAGCCGCGCGCGTCGTATTCGATATCGCAGGGCAGCTCGCCGCCAATCTGAGCGATGCGCCCGTTTTCCACGTAGATGTCCGAACGCATGACGGAATCGGAGGTTACGATTTCTCCGTTTTTGATTTTAAGAACCTTATCCATAAGTATCACCCGATAAAAAGCTCCGCAAAGCGGTAATCGCGGCAGTCAACGAGCCCGCGGTCAGTCAGCCGCAGCTCCGGGATGCAGGCCAGCGGGATAAGCGCCATCGTCATGAACGGGGACGGCAATGTACAGCCTATCTCACGCCAGGCGTCTTCGAGCACGGCCACGTCAGCGGCCATATCCTGCGCCGGACGGTCGTTCATGAGCCCGGCTATGGGCAGCTTCACATGTCCCAGGACCCTTCCGTCCCGTACGGCGCACATCCCGCCGCCGCTTTCGATGAGCGTGTTTGCCGCCAGGGCCATGTCCTCGTCGCAGGTGCCGACAACGAGGAGATTGTGCGCGTCGTGCGAGACGGTCGAGGCCATCGCGCCGCGGCGTATTCCAAACCCCTTGACAAAGCCGAAGCCTTTTTTGCCTGTGGCCCTGTGCCGCTCGAACACGACCGCCTTGAGCACGTCCTGCGACGTGTCGCTGCCGACGTATCCCTCTGTTACCGGAAGCGTGACGATGCGTTCGCGGTTGACGGTCTTTCCCGAGATGACCTCGATACACCTGACGCGGGTCAGTCCCTCCGACGGGGCGGGGAGCCGGAAAACTTCGGGGGAGACGGGGCCGCCGACGTTCATTGTGCTGCGCGCAAAGGCGGGGTATTCATATTTTCCCGGTTCCCGGGTCATCCGGCCATTTTCGGCGACAAGCTCGCCGTCAATAAACACCATCCTCACGTCCATATCCTCGAGTGAACCGATGAGCACCATGTCCGCGCATTTTCCGGGCGCGATGCTGCCCAGCTCGGCCTGCATGCCGAAGCAGGTCGCGGTATTTATCGTGACCATCTGTATCGCCTGAATGGCGGGAATGCCCTCCTGCATGGCGCGGCGCAGCAGATAGTCAAGGTGCCCGTTTGTAATAAGCGTATTGGGATGTGCGTCGTCCGTCACGAGAAGGGCAAGGCGCGTGTCGACCTCGTGCCGAGTGACGGCCTTGGAGACCTCGGCCAAGTCGTGCCACGCGCTGCCCTCGCGCAGCATCGCATACATTCCAAGGCGCATTTTGGAAAGTGTGTCCGTCTCAGTCGTGGATTCGTGGCAGCAATTTATGCCGGCGGCTATGTATGCGTTCAGGCCCCTGATATCAGAAGAGGGGTAGTGCCCCGTGACGGGCATCCCTGCCTTTTGCGTCTCGCGTACGACGGACAGCGGACGCTCGCTGCCCTCGAGGATGCCGGGATAGTTCATCATCTCTCCGAGACCTACTACCTCCGGCCAGCTCAGCATTTCCGCGACGTTTTCCGCCGTTATCTCGGCGCCCGTATCCTCAAACCCCGGCACTCCGGGCACGCAGGAGGGTACCGTGACCATCGTCTTGAGCGGAGCACGGTGCGAATCCTCTATCATACAGCGCACGCCCTCCATGCCGAGGACATTGCATATCTCGTGAGGGTCCATATATATGCCGACGGTGCCGTGCGGCACGACGGCCCGGGCATACTCCCCGACAGAGAGCATGGACGACTCGACATGTATATGCCCGTCCAGAAAACCGGGGGCGAGATATGCGCCGTTTGCATCTATTACCCGTGTGCCTTCTCCTATGCAATGCGCCGCGTCGCCGACCAGCGCGATGCGGCCTTGGGTGACGGCCACGTCCGTATCCGGCAATATTTCGCCAGTGCAGACGTTCACAAGCCTTGCCGAGCGGATGACCAGCTCCGCCGGCGAGCGGCCCATTGCGGTCGAGATGAGAGCCGGAGCCGCGTCGCAAAGCGGGGATCTGCAGAAGTGGCGTAACATGGAAAAACCTCCTTTTCAATTTTTATGGAATATCGTATTGTCATAATTAACGAAAGTAAAAAAATACAGATACCTGTTTAGTCATAGATTATACAACTTTGGGCTGAAAATTACAATCTTTTGTTACTTTTTGTGTTTGCAAAATGCTTATAAATAGTATATTATAGTTCAGCGTCCAAACATGTCCTTTTTCGTTCGTACAGGAGACGGGCAGGCAGGCTTGGGCATTTCTTGGTCAGAAAAAATATTGAGGAGTGAATCACAAGTGGAAAATCTTATCTGGATCGCCCCCGTTCTGGCGGTTCTCGCTCTTGTATTTGCCGGATACAAGACCGCAGTGGTCTCCCGGGCGGATGCGGGCAACGACCGCATGAAGGAGATCGCCGCCAGCATAAGCGAGGGCGCCAGGGCATTTCTGTTTGCCGAGTATAAAATACTCGTCGTCTTTGTCATAGTTCTGTTTATTCTCATCAGCGTGTTCATCAGCTGGAAGACAGCCGTGTGCTTTCTGATAGGTGCTGTGTTCTCCGTTGCGGCCGGTTATGTCGGTATGAACGTTGCGACCAAGGCCAACGTCCGCACCGCGGCCGCGGCCCAGAGCAGCGGCATGAACAAGGCTCTCGGCATCGCCTTTTCCGGCGGCAGCGTTATGGGCATGTGCGTCGTCGGCCTGGGCGTTCTGGGCTGTGCGCTGATCTACATCGTGACTGAGGATGTGGAGATCCTGACCGGCTTCTCCCTCGGCGCGTCCTCCATCGCGCTGTTTGCCCGTGTCGGCGGTGGTATATACACCAAGGCGGCCGACGTCGGCGCAGACCTTGTCGGTAAGGTCGAGGCCGGTATTCCCGAGGATGACCCGCGCAACCCTGCCGTTATCGCCGATAACGTCGGTGACAACGTCGGCGACGTTGCCGGTATGGGCGCCGACCTGTTTGAGTCCTATGTCGGCGCGATAGTCTCCGCGCTCACCCTCGGCGTTGCTGTCACAGGCGTTTTCACAGGCGCAGGAGTCGTATACCCGCTCGTGCTTTCAGCGATTGGTATCCTTGCGTCCATCATAGGCTGCTTTTTCGTCCGCGGTGATGAGAACTCCAACCCGCATAAGGCGTTGAAGATGGGCTCCTATGTCTCGTCTATCGTCGTCGTAATAGCCGCCATCATCCTGAGCAAGCTGTTCTTCGACAGCTTTGACCAGTCCATCGCCATCATCGCCGGACTGATCGTTGGCCTCATAATCGGCATCGTGACCGAGGTATATACTTCCAGCGACTATAAGTCCGTCAAAAGGATCGCCCAGCAGTCCGAGACCGGCTCTGCCACCACGATTATCCAGGGCCTGGCCGTCGGCATGCATTCCACTGTCATTCCCATGCTGCTCATCTGTGTCGGCATCTTCTTTGCATATAATTTTGCCGGCCTGTATGGTATCGCGCTTGCCGCTGTCGGCATGCTCTCCACCACCGGCATCACCGTCGCGGTCGACGCCTATGGCCCCATCGCCGACAATGCCGGCGGTATCGCCGAGATGAGCGAGCTGGACGAGTCTGTCCGAGAGATCACTGACAAGCTCGACTCCGTCGGCAACACCACCGCCGCTATGGGCAAGGGCTTTGCCATCGGTTCCGCCGCGCTCACCGCGCTGGCCCTGTTCGTGTCCTACGCTCAGGCGGTCGGCATCACCGAGATAGATATCCTCTCACCCTATGTCACCATCGGACTTCTCATCGGCGGTATGCTGCCTTTCGTGTTCTCCGCAATGACTATGGAGAGCGTGTCCAAGGCAGCTTACAGCATGATCGAGGAGGTCCGCCGTCAGTTCCGCACCATCCCCGGCATACTCGTGGGAACGGCCAAGCCTGATTACAAGACCTGCGTTGCCATTTCCACCACCGCGTCCCTCAAGGAGATGCTGCTGCCCGGCATTATCGCCGTTCTCGCGCCCATCGTTGTCGGCATCGTCATCGGCCCGGCCGCTCTCGGCGGTATGCTGGCCGGCGCGGTCGTTACCGGCGTGCTTATGGCTATCTTCATGTCCAACGCCGGCGGTGCCTGGGACAACGCCAAGAAGTACATTGAGGAAGGCCATCATGGAGGTAAGGGCTCCGAGGCGCACAAGGCTGCCGTTGTGGGCGACACCGTTGGCGATCCGTTCAAGGATACCTCAGGCCCGTCCATCAACATCCTCATAAAGCTCATGACCATCGTTGCGGTCGTTTTTGCTCCCATCTTTGTTTCCATCGGTGGACTTCTGTAAGGCCTGATCGCACAGTTACTGATAAAAAACCGGACCCCGCGCCGTTTGACGCAGGGTCTGGTTTTTTATTTGCGCTGTATTTGTATGACCAAATCGTTTTTGAAACCTGCCGGCCTATGCTCCTGTGGCCTCGCCGGCGATGAGCTTGATGAGTGCGGAGAGTATCGGGCTACGGGTTATGTGTTCCTTTGACGTTTTAGTCCCTTTTATAGTACTTTCAAGTACTGTATTCTCCATTATGATACTTTTCTCTTTTAAACAAAGCGTTTGTTAAACGAAGCTTGTTGCCCTTCGGGGAGGTACTTTTCTGAACGAGCAGAAAAGTACCTCCCCGAAGCATAAACAGTTTAAAATTATCCCATAGAATAAGCTATTAACAGCCACAAAGGGGGAAATAAGCGTTGTCATGCGATCGCTTAAAACAAAAATCTAACGGACTTGAGTTTCAAATTGAAAAATTCTGCTTTCGCATATCAGATGCCAAGCATTTCGGCGTGTTTTTCGACCAGCTCATATACTCCGCCAAAGTCAACATGCGGGTTATACACGGCCTCAACCTCATCATGCAGGGCTTTCGCCGCAGCAAGCTTTTTCTCCGCCTCGGCTATTATCGCCGCGCGCAGCTTTTCGGCCGTGCGCATGGCCGGGCGAAGCTGTGAGAGCGCCTGTGTGTCAGCCATGGCGTCCAGGCGCACGTGGCGGTATACCTCACCCGTCCAGCGCGAGCGCCGACCGGACTCCAGCAGCGCCAGCCCCGCCTCGGGTATGAGCACGGCCTGGGTCTTTTCCGGCGTCAGGCAGTCGGGGCATACGATCATGTCATATCCGCGCTCATGCGCGGCTTTTACGCATTCGTCCAGATATGCCTGCGCAAAGCCGAGGTCGTTGTCAAGTACGCACACGCGCGGCGCGATCTCGTAAATCGTGGCATCGAAGAAAACGCTGCCCTGGCAGCTTATTGCGGACAGGAAGCGTTTGTCGATACGTCCGGTTCCGGAGGCGGATACTCTGTCCAGTTCCCTGCCGATGAGCGACCGGGCGCGCCGCCGGACGGAGCTGTCCACGTCCCTGGTCATCAGCTCCGGCAGGGGGCGGACAGCGACGCTGCCTGCGGAGGAGAGGAGAGCATAACTTTCCTTATATTTACCCTTGTACCTTCGGTTAAGGGCCATGATCTCCGCAAGCCTTGGCTTGAGATTATCGATGTCGTAAAAGCTGCCAAGGTCGAGGTATGCGCCGCCCGCTGCGGGATACGGAGGGTCGAGAACGTGCGGCGACGTGCCGTCGGCGTAGGCGACGCCGAGCGCGGGGATATATACCGCGTCGAGTGATTCGGGGTCGCCGGAGCAGTGGATGTATTCAACGTCCAGACCCTCACAGTCTGCGCGGGCACCGATGCGCTTCATAAAGCTCGACTTGCCGCAGCCGGGCCCGCCCTTGAGCACGTATAGGAACACCCCGTCCTCCGGACGGGCAAAACCGTCATAAAGCGAGTAAAAGCCCTGTTCTGAGTTGGCTCCCAGAAAAAAACGTGTTATCTTATTATCAGGCATAAAAACCAATCCTTTTTATGAATTACATTACAGACTATGCCGGGGCCCCGCGGTTTGACAACGGCGGTACAATATAGTAGGATATGGAGGCAGGGGTGTTTTTTATGTACGATACGATACTTTTCGATCTTGACGGAACGCTGTCTGATTCCGCCGAGGGGATAATAAATTGTGTGCAGTATGCTCTCGAGCATATGGGTATAGAAGCGCCGCGGGAGGAGCTGTACTACTGTTTCGTTGGCCCGCCGCTCAAACAGATGTTCATGCAGAAGCTTGGAATGGACGCCGAGACCGCGGGTCAGGCACAGAGCCTCTATCGCGAGCGTTTTTCGACCGTTGGTATCAGGGAAAACCGCATGTATGACGGCGTTGACGAGCTTCTGCAAAAACTGCGCGCTGCGGGAGCGCGCCTCGCCGTTGCGACCAGCAAGCCCACGAAGTTCTCGACCCAGATCGTTGAAAGCTACGGCATAATGCCGTATTTCGACGTCGTTCTGGGCAGCGAGTTCGACGGACGGCGGCACAGCAAGGCGGAGGTCATAAAGGACGTGCTCGAGATGCTGGCAGTTTCCGACCCGTCGACCGTGGTCATGGTAGGCGACCGCAGCTATGACGTTGCAGGCGCGGCCGAGTGCGGCATCGACTGCATAGGCGTGTATTACGGCTATGCCGAGCCGGGAGAGCTAGAGGCGGCGGGCGCTGTCAAAACTGTCGGGACAGTCCGGGAGCTTGGGCAGTACCTTCTCGGACAAATGGACGGCGAAAAAGTCTGGACGGAAGCCTGATCCGCTCCTTCTTCACGATGAAATCCGGTATATTTAAAAAAGGCCATGAAAGGCTGCCTGCCTTTCATGGCCTTTGTGTTTTATTGAAGGCCAAGCGCCTTTTCAACCAGCTCAAGGCAGGGCTCGACACGGACGGGCTCCCCGGCGGCCTTGATGCCGCTGGCCGTATCTTTTAGCCCGTTTCCCGTCACGATCGACACCACGGTAGCGTTGGCAGGGAGCAGGCCCTTTTCACAGGCCCTGACCAGGCCCGCAGTACCGGCAGCGCCGGCAGGCTCGCCAAAAACGCCGCAGCTGCGGCCAAGCAGCCGCATTGCGGAGAATATCTCCTCGTCCGACACCTCGACAGTCAGGCCGTTCGATTCGCGTACGGCGGCCATCGCCTTGTCGGGGTTTCGCGGCACGCCGACGGCGATGCTGTCGGCAATGGTGTTCTCGCCCATTGGCTCGACGGGCCTTCCGGTTTCGAGCGCACGGTTTATCGGGCAGCAGCCCTGTGCCTGAACGCTTATGAGCCGGGGCAGCCTGTCGATAAGCTCGGCACCGTACAGGTCCTTAAAGCCCTTCCAGACCCCCGCAATGGTGCAGCCATCGCCGACCGAAAGCGCAACATAGTCCGGGACCTCCCAGCCGAGCTGCTCGGCGATTTCGAGCGCAACGGTCTTTTTCCCCTCCATGAGATACGGGTTTATGGCGGCGTTGCGGTTGTACCAGCCGTATTTTTCTATCGCCTCGGCAGACAGGCGAAAGGTATCCTCATAGCTGCCCTCGACGGAGATCACCGTCGCGCCGAAAATGCGAAGCTGCGCGACCTTGCCGGCGGGCGCGCGGGACGGCACGAATATATAGGTCTTAAGGCCGGCCGCCGCCGCGTTCCCCGCCAAAGAGGAGGCGGCGTTGCCGGTGCTGGAGCAGGCGATGGTGCCATATCCCGCTTCCATGGCCTTGGCGACCGCCATGGAGCTTGCCCGGTCCTTGAGGCTGGAGGTCGGGTTCAGCCCGTCGTCCTTGACCCAGAGGCGCGCGATGCCCAGGTCGGAAGCCAGCCCCGGTTTCTCATACAGCGGGGACCATCCGACACGCAGCGGCGGCGCCGGGGTTTCATCCTCGACCGGGAGGAAGGCGCGGTAACGCCACATGGAGCGCTCGCTGTGCTGCGCATAATACCTGCGGCTGACAACGGAGCGTATGTAGTCATAGTCGTAAACCACGTCCAGGATGCCGCCGCACTGGCAGATCGTGGCGTCCGGTGCGGGCGAATACTCCCGGCCGCATTTTATGCATTTGAGGCACTTGACGTTTTTCATGCCCTGACCGCCTCGTTGAACTGGCATATCAGCTCGTCGATCTCCTGCGCCTGTTTATGCACGGCGCCCCAGGTGCCCTCAACGTCGTACCAGAGCGCGTTGAGCTCATCGGCAGTGTGCCCCTGCTGCTCGACCCAGGTGTAATACTTGAGGTTGTGCACACGCTTGCGCGCGGGATAGGTCAGCTCCAGCATGTTGTCGGTCTTGATACCGCCCAGATGCAGGGCATAGTCGACGGCGGCCTTTGTCGGCGTGTACTCGCCGTCGCGCTCGCGCAGCTCCTCGATGCGGCTGCCGTACATGTCTATGCTGTCGGTCAGCACGGTCGCCACGATATCATGCTCGTCAAATTCATAATACTTTGCCATTTTGATGCAGCACAGGACGTTGGCGATGCCCGAGATGCCGAGAAGGCCGAGCTTCTGGACAAACTCCGGCTCGACGCCTAGCTCCCGCACGAGGTATTCGCGGCCCTGCGGCTCGTTGAACAGGCGGGTCAGGTCAAAGCTGTCGTTGTCGTCGATATCGATAACAAGGTCTGTATTCCTGACGTTGTGTATCCAGGGAACGTGCTTGTCGCCGATGCCCTCGATACGGTGGCCGCCGAAGCCGTTTTCAAGCAGGGTTGGGCACTGCAGCGCCTCTCCTGCGGCGAGCTTCAGTCCCGGATAAAGCTCCTTTAGCCTGTCGCCGGAGCCGATGGTGCCGGCAGAGCCCGTCGTGAAGCACGCGCCGGCGAAGCGGTCGCCGGGACGCTTTATGCTCTCAAACGTTTCTGCCAGGGCAGAGCCTGTGACCTCATAATGCCACAGGTGGTTGCCCATCTCCTCAAACTGGTTGAATATCATGCAGGAGGGATCCTGACGCAGCTCGTTGGTCTTGTCGAAAATCTCCTTGACATTGGATTCGCAGCCCGGGGTCGCGATCACCTGTGAGCCGATGCTCCTGAGCCAGTCAAAGCGCTCCTGGCTCATCTCCGCAGGGAGGATAGCCACGCCCTGCGCGCCGAGCAGGCGGGAGTTGAACGCGCCGCCGCGGCAATAGTTGCCTGTACTGGGCCAGACGGCCCGCTGGTTGCGCGCGTCGAACTGGCCGGTCACGAGACGGGGTACCAGGCAGGCGAAGGAGGCACCGACCTTATGGCATCCGGTCGGAAACCACTTTCCTACCAGCGCAAGGATACGGCAGGGTACGCCGGTCAGCTCACTGGGCAGCTCGATGTAGTTCGGCGCGCCGAAAAGACCGCCGCTGCTGACAGGTTCGTTTTTCCAGGTCACACGGAAAAGGTTGACCGGGTCAACGTCCCACATGCCGGTGGTTTTGAGTTTTTGCTTTATATCGTCCGGTATGAGTCCCGGATCTTTCATCTGCGCAAAGGTGGGGATCGTGATGCCGTTTTCGCGGGCGATGGAGATGTTGCGCCCAAGCGCGTCTTTGTTTATGGTAAGGTCGATCATGATACATCCTCCCGAATTATCTGGTTGAGTCAAGTATACGATAAATGGCAGACGAACACAAGTTGTTTTGCTCCGGCGTATATGATAAAATATATTGCGCAATTTTATTATATGCGCCATTCTCATGCCGGATGGGGCACGGGCGCAGGGGCATATATCCGCCGTTCCGGAGCAGGATGGCGGCAAAAACGGAGGCGGTATTGATGAAGGATTTTGTTCTGCGCGGCGACATAGTGCATGCGCCGACACCTAAAGGCGCCGAATTTTCGGAGGATTCTTTCCTTGTCTGTGAAGATGGGCGCTGCGCCGGATTGTTTCGATCCCTGCCGGAGAGATATTCCGGACTGCCCATTTTGGATTTTTCCGGAAAGTTCGTGATGCCGGGCTTTTCCGATCTGCATACCCATGCCAGCCAGTATGCCGACCTCGGACTGGGCATGGACCATGAGCTCATACAGTGGCTCGACGGCCTGACCTTTCCCGAAGAGGCAAAGTTTGAGGACATGCAGTATGCCGAAAAGGTCTACGCCGCGTTCGTCGGAGAGCTCCGGCGGGGATTCACGACCCGGGCGGCCATATTCGCAACGGTGCATGTGCCCGCGACTTTGCTTCTCATGCGTCTTCTGGAGGAGAGCGGGCTGCATACCCTGGTTGGAAAGGTAAACATGGACAGGAACTGTCCCGATTTCCTGAGGGAGAAAGACGCGAACAGCTCGATGCGCGAGACTTTGCGCTGGCTGGACGGCTGCGCCGGGTTTGAAAACACAAAACCCATAATAACCCCGCGCTTTGCGCCCAGCTGCACGGATGAGCTGCTGCGCCGGCTGGGAGAGCTCGTGCGCGGGCGGGGGCTGTATGTCCAGTCACATCTGGACGAGACGCACGACGAAATAGAGTGGGTCAAAAGGCTCTTCCCCTCCGCACTGGATTATGCCGACGTATATGACGGCTTCGGGCTGCTGACGGACAGGACGGTTATGGCGCACTGTCTTTATAACGACCGGCGGGAGACTGAGCTTATGCTCCAGCGCGGCGCATTCATCGCCCATTGCCCCAGCTCCAACTCCAATATCAAAAGCGGCGTCGCCCCCGTGCGCCGATATCTCGAGGCGGGGGTCAACATCGGCCTGGGTACGGACATATCCGGCGGAGAAAGCCTTGATATAAACGAGGCGATGCGCGAGGCGATGCGAGCGTCAAAACTGCGCGCAAGGCTGTGCTCGGAGCCGGAGGCAGCGCTCGGCTGCAACGAGGTGTTCTATCTCGCGACACGCGGAGCAGGCGCGTTCTTCGGAGACACCGGCGCTTTCTGCGAGGGGTTTGAGTTCGACGCCGTCGTCGCCGACGAGGCGAGGTTCGGTACAAATCGGCCCTATTCGATGCGCGAGCGTCTCGAGCGGTTCATTTTCCTCTCCCGCGGAGAGGACTGCTGCGCAAAATTTGTGTCCGGAAAAAGAATTTTTTGATTTGGCTATTGCAATGGAATACACAGTGATGGTAAAATCAGATATACAGGTAATATATTCTTCGGCTGTAACGAAGTGCTTCGCGCACGGGCTGATACTCCCGCTCTTTGAGCAGGCTGAAGCCGTTTTGCTGCCGCGTGAAAGGGCGTTCACGAAAGGTGGACGCCCTTTTTGATGGAAAAGCATCGAGGAGGTAAAGTCGCAATGCTCATAATAGGAAACGGAAAAGTCATTACAAGGGATGAGAAAAAACCGTATTTTGAGGACGGTGCGGTCGCCTGCAACGGGGATACCATCGTGGAGGTCGGCGATTTTTCACAGATACGCCAGAAGTATCTCGGCGCTGAGTTCGTCGACGCGCGCGGAGGTGTGATAATGCCCGGCTTTATAAACGCGCACACGCATATTTACAGCGCGCTGGCCCGCGGCCTGTCCATAAACGGGTATGCGCCGACGAACTTTTTCGAAGTGCTCGACGGGATGTGGTGGAACATTGACCGCCATCTGACCATCGAGGGCACGCGCGCGAGCGCCTATGCGACGATCATCGACTGTATAAAGCAGGGAGTGACGACCATATTTGACCATCACGCCAGCTATGCGGAGATCCCCGGATCACTTTTTGCGATAGCCGACGTTGCAAAGGAGCTGGGCGAGCGCGCCTGCCTGTGCTACGAGGTGTCCGACCGTGACGGGGAGGAGAAGTGCCTTCAGGCGATACGTGAGAACGTCGAGTTTGGCAGATGGGCAATCGAGCAGAACAGCGACATGATAAAGCCGATGTTCGGCATGCATGCGCTCTTCACACTCTCCGACAAGACCTTTGAGCGCTGCGTACAGGAGAACAACGGCCTCATGGGTTACCACATCCATGTCTCGGAGGGGATGAACGACGTATATGACAGCCTGCAAAATTATGGCCGCCGTCCTGTCCAGCGCCTGCATGACCACGGTATACTCGGCGAGCGTACGCTGCTTGGCCACTGCATACATATAAATACTGCGGAGATGGAATTGATAAAAGAGACGAACACGGCGGTCGTGAATAATCCGGAGTCCAATATGGGCAATGCCGTCGGCTGCTCGCCGGTGCTCCAGATGTGCAAAAAGGGCATAACTGTCGGTCTGGGCACGGACGCCTATACCCACGACATGCTCGAGAGCCTGAAAGTCGCGCTCATCATCCAGCGGCACAACGCCTGTCTGCCCGGCGTCGCATGGACGGAGGTAACGGGGGCAATGTTCAGAAACAACCCGGCCATCGCCTCGCGCCACTTCGGAAAACCGCTGGGCATACTATCCGAGGGCGCTGCCGCAGACGTCATCGTCATGGACTATAAGCCCTTTACCCAGTTCTCCGACGCGAATATAGACGGGCACATGATATTCGGCATGACCGGCCGACAGTGCCAGACCACCGTCGTAAACGGAAAGGTGCTCATGCGCGACCGAGAGCTCGTGAATATCGATGAGGAAGCGATAAACGCCCATATACGGGCGAGTGCGGACAAGCTCTGGAAAGAGCTCAACGGCTAAGCCCGACAGGAGGTAGATTATGAGCGATATAATGAAACCGATACCATTTGAAAAACTGATGACCCATATCCTCGCCGAATACCGCAGCCAGGGCACGGTCTTCGGGGTTTCAAAGCTGCACAGGGCCCCCGGCCGGACACTGGAGCTGTTCGGAGAGAAACTGGAGACGCCCTTCGGCCCCGCAGCAGGCCCGAATACGCAGCTTGCGCAGAACATAGTCGCAGCCTATGTCGCCGGCGGACGTTTTTTCGAGCTCAAGACTGTCCAGACCGTGGATGGACGGGAGCTGGCCGCATGTGTAAACAAGCCCTGCATCGCCTCCGGCGACGAGGCCTATAACTGCGAGTGGTCGACCGAGCTGACCGTACAGGAGGCGTTCGACGAGTATGTCAAGGCCTGGTTTGTGCTCAAGCTCATCTCACTGGAATTCGGCCTCGGCCGTCCGGACGGGTTCATGTTCAACATGTCCGTAGGATACGACCTGGCCGGAATACAGTCGCCGAAGATAGACGCTTTCATAGAGGGGCTCAGGGACGCGTCCGGCTCCGCCGTCTGGCAGGAGTGTATGTCCTGGGCCAAAGGCAATCTCTCCAGCTTCTACAAGGTAAGCTGGGACTATATCGACAGTATTTCCCCGCGTATCTGCTCCGGCATAACCCTCTCTACACTGCACGGATGTCCTCCAAAAGAGATAGAAAGCATTGCGACATATCTTGTTGAGAGAAAAAAGCTCAACACTTTCGTGAAATGCAACCCCACGCTGCTCGGATATAAATTTGCCCGTTCAACGCTTGATTCGCTGGGCTTCGATTACATGGCCTTTGACGATTTCCACTTCAACGACGATCTGCAGTATGCCGATGCGGTGCCGATGTTCCGCCGGCTCATGGCGCTGGCCGAAAGCCATGGCCTGAGCTTCGGGGTCAAGCTCACGAACACGTTTCCCGTCAAGGTCACGCAGGGTGAGCTCCCGGCCGAGGAGATGTATATGTCCGGCAGGAGCCTGTATCCGCTCACGGTAGAGCTGTGCAGCCGGCTCGCCGCGGAATTTGATGGAAAGCTCCGGATAAGCTACTGCGGGGGAGCGGATGCGTTTAATATTGAGGATCTGTTCAACGCGGGCATCTGGCCCATAACCATGGCCACGACGCTGCTCAAATCCGGCGGATACAACAGGCTGTGCCAGCTTGCGGATATGATGGCGGATGTGGAATACGTTCCATTTGAGAAGGTAAGCACGGAAAAGGTCTCGGCTCTTGCCGCGGCGGCTTTGCAGGACGGGCATTACCGCAAGCCGGTAAAGCCCCTGCCCTCGCGCAGGCTGGAGCAGCAGCTTCCTGTCTTCGACTGCTTTACCGCACCCTGTCACCGTACCTGCCCGATAAATCAGGATATACCCGCATACCTGCGACTGGCAGGAGAGGGACGATACCTCGAGGCGCTGCGTGTTATAACCGAGCGTAACCCTCTGCCGAACATCACGGGCACCATCTGCCCGCATACCTGCATGAACAAGTGCATGAGAAACCACTATGAGGCGCCGGTAGACATCCGCGCCGTCAAGCTTGAAAGCGCCCTGAACGGGCAGGCAGAGCTTCTGAATGAGATCAGGCCAGCCGCGCCAAACGGCCGAAAGGTGGGTATCATAGGCGGCGGCCCCGCCGGCATATCCTGCGCTTTTTTCCTGGCCCGCGCGGGTTTTAAGGCGACGGTATTCGAGCGCCTGGAAAAGCCCGGAGGCATCGTCAGGAACGTAATTCCCTCCTTCCGCATCAGCGAAGAGACGGTTGATCGGGACCTCGAGCTCTGTCGGGCGCTGGGCGTCGAGTTCATAACGGGCAGAGAGATAAATTCTCCAAATGAGATAGCAGCCCTTGGCTTTGAGACCATTATTATCGCAACAGGAGCATGGAATCCCGGAAAGCTCGGGCTGGAGTACGGCGAGGCGAGGAATGTCATCGAATTTCTTCGTGATTTCAAGACCCGGGGCGAGGCGCTTCAGCCCGGTAAAAACGTTGTCATAGTCGGCGGAGGCAATACCGCCATGGACGCCGCACGCGCCGCGCTGCGCTGCCGCGGTGTTGAGAAGGTATCGCTCGTCTATCGCCGGGATGTGCGCAACATGCCCGCCGACGAGGAGGAACTTGTCGAGGCGATGCACGAAGGCGTCGAGTTCCGGCCGCTGCTGGCGCCCGTCGGGGTGAGGGATGGCAAACTGACCTGTCAGGTCATGCGTCTGGGCGAGCCGGACTCCAGCGGCCGCCGCAGCCCTGTCGCGACCGGCCAGACGCAGGACGTCGACGCGGACGTCGTCATCGCCGCTGTCGGGGAGCGTACCGACAGCGAGCTCTATTCCCGTTTCGGTATCGAGCTTGACAAGCGGGGAAGGCCCGTCTGCAATGCCGATGGAAGCACTAATGTTAAGGGAGTCTGGCTCGCCGGCGACGCGAGGACCGGCCCCAAGACAGTCGTCGAGGCGATCGCAGGCGCGACGGCGGCGGTGCAGGCAATCGCCGGACTCGACCTGTCAAAATATGAAGAGATAAACGCTGCTCCTGACGATACGTCTGCAAGGTTCAAGCGCGGGTATCTTGCCACTGATCTTGATAACGTCAGCAATTCCTACCGCTGCCTTGAGTGCCCGACCGTCTGCGAGACCTGCTGTGAGGTATGTCCGAACAGGGCAAACATCGCCGTGACTGTAAACGGCGCGCGGCAGATACTTCATGTTGACGCCATGTGCAACGAGTGCGGCAACTGTGAGGTCTTCTGCCCCTATGTTGGCGGGCCGTACCGCACGAAGTTCACACTCTTTTCAACGCGCGAGGACTTTGACAGCAGTGAAAATCCCGGTTTCCTTATTCTTGAAAATAATCAGATACTTGTCCGTATCGGAGAAGGAACTAACGAATATACGCTTGATGAGATACCTGATATGGCCGGAGATATGGTCCGGGCCGTCATAAATAATTACAGTTGGCTGGTTTACTGATACAAAAGGAGGGAAATTTATGGATTTTGAAGCGATAAAGGCGGCTGCTAAGGGATACCGGGAGGACATGAGCGCGTTCCTGCGCGCGATGATAAGGCTTCCGAGCGAGAGCTGCCACGAGGGAGAGGTCGTCGCCTGTATAAAGGCGGAGATGGAAAAGCTCGGCTTCGACAAAGTGGAGGTCGACGGGCTCGGCAACGTAATCGGCTGGATGGGCGATGGGGACAGGATAATCGCCATCGACTCCCACATCGACACCGTCGGCATCGGCAATATCGACAACTGGAGCGCCGACCCCTACGAGGGCTGGGAGGACAACGAGATAATCTACGGCCGCGGCGGCAGCGACCAGGAGGGGGGCATGGCCTCCGCCGTGTACGGCGCGAAGATAATGAAAGATCTCGACCTGATACCCGAGGAATACAGGCTCATGGTCGTCGGCTCCGTACAGGAGGAGGACTGCGACGGCATGTGCTGGCAGTACATCGTCAACAAGTACTTTGACGGACCCGAGGACGCGAGAAGCAGGATCGAATTTGTCATTTCGACGGAGCCGACCGACGGCGGCATATACCGCGGCCACCGCGGACGCATGGAGATACGCGTCGACGTCAGGGGCGTATCCTGCCACGGCAGCGCGCCGGAGCGCGGCGACAACGCGATATATAAAATGGCGGATATTCTTCAGGACGTGCGAGCGCTGAACGAAAACCCGGCGGATGACAGCGTGGAGATCAAGGGCCTTGTAAAGATGCTGGAGCCGGAATACAACCCGGAACACTGGCAGGATGCGCGCTTTCTGGGCCGGGGTACCTGCACGGTCAGCGAGATCTTCTTTACAAGCCCGAGCCGCTGTGCGGTGGCCGACTCCTGCTCCGTGTCGATAGACAGGCGTATGACCGCCGGCGAAACCTGGGATTCCTGTCTGGACGAGATACGCGCGCTGCCCGCCGTCAAAAAGTACGGACAGGACGTCACGGTATCCATGTATATGTACGACCGGCCGAGCTGGACAGGCGAGGTATATGAGACCGAATGCTATTTCCCGACCTGGATAAACAGGCAGACCTCCGCACATGTGCAGGCGCTCGCACAGGCGCACCGCGCCATGTTCGGCGAAGAGCGCATCGGCTATGCCGATGAGGATAATTACCGCGACGCGATGCATCTGCGCCGCGGCCGGCCGTTGACCGACAAGTGGACCTTTTCAACAAACGGCGTGTCCATACAGGGCCGCTATGGTATTCCCTGCGTTGGCTTTGGTCCCGGCGCGGAGAGCTGGGCGCACGCGCCGAACGAGATAACCTGGAAGCAGGACCTGGTCACCTGCGCGGCGGTGTATGCGGCGGTACCCGGGCTGTACAGGCGGGAGGAAGGGACGCAGGACGCCACGCAGTTTCGTGCCGCGCTGACCGGCAATGACATCAAATAAAAAACAAAGGAGAGTCACAAAGATGGACGCAAAACTCAAAAAGCTTGTGGAAAGGCTCAAAAAACTCGACTGCAAGGACATGTATGGCGAGGACTTTTTCCTCACCTGGGACAAGACCGACGACGAGCTGGACGCCGTTTTCGCCGTGGCCGACGCCCTGCGCAACCTGCGTGAGCGCAACATATCCTGCAGGATATTTGATTCCGGACTCGGCATATCCAACTTCCGCGACAACTCCACCCGCACGCGATTTTCCTTTGCATCGGCCTGCAACCTCCTTGGCCTGCAGGTGCAGGATCTTGACGAGGGCAAGAGCCAGATAGCACATGGGGAGACTGTGAGGGAGACTGCGAACATGATTTCCTTCATGGCCGATGTGATAGGCATCCGCGACGATATGTACATAGGCAAGGGCCATACCTATCAGAAATCCGTTTCCGATGCGGTCAGAGAGGGGTATGAGGACGGCGTGCTCAAGCAGCGCCCGGTGCTGGTGAACCTTCAGTGCGACATCGACCACCCGACCCAGACCATGGCCGACCTGCTGCATGTGATCCATGAGTTCGGCGGCGTGGAAAACCTCAAGGGTAAAAAAATTGCAATGACCTGGGCATATTCGCCCAGCTACGGCAAACCTCTGTCCGTGCCTCAGGGTGTCATCGGCCTGTTCACACGCTTCGGCATGGACGTTGTGCTGGCCCATCCGGAGGGCTATGAGGTAATGCCCGAGGTAGAACAGGTTGCGCTGGCCAACGCGGAAAAGTCCGGCGGCTCGTTTACCAAGACAAATTCCATGGCCGAGGCGTTCAAGGATGCTGACATCGTCTATCCCAAGAGCTGGGCGCCCTTTGCCGCGATGGAAAAGCGCACGGAGCTTTACGGAAACGGCGATTTTGACGGAATAGACGCATTGGAGAAGGAGCTTCTGGCGCAGAATTCCGAGCACAGGGACTGGGAGTGCACCGAGGAGATGATGGCGCTCACGCGCGGGGGCAAGGCGCTGTATCTGCATTGCCTGCCGGCAGATATAACCGGAGTGTCCTGCGCCGAGGGCGAGGTGGTCGGCTCCGTCTTTGACCGTTACCGCGTGCCTCTTTATAAGCAGGCCGGCTTCAAGCCGTATATAATCGCGGCGATGATCTTCCTTGCAAAGGTCAAAGACCCGGCCAAAATGCTGGAAAAGCTTGACGAGTGGGGCGTTGAGAGACAGACGCTCAATGGCTGAGGGAGAAAAAGTTGAGGATAGTAATTGCGCTTGGGGGAAATGCCCTCGGCTCCAACCTGCCGGAGCAGATGAAGGCGGTCAAGCAGACTGCAAGGGCAATAACGGATCTTATAGAGGCCGGGCATGACATAGTAATAACCCATGGTAACGGGCCGCAGGTCGGTATGCTCCAGCAGGCCATGACGGAGCTGACCCGTTCCGATCCGGAGAAATATATACCATGCCCCCTGTCCGTCTGCGTGGCGATGAGCCAGGGCTACATTGGCTATGACCTGCAAAACGCCCTGCGCGAGGAGATGCTCGGGCGCGGGATATCCAAAGGTGTTTCCACTGTCCTGACGCAGGTGGAGGTCGACAGGGAAGATCCCGCGTTCCAGAACCCCACCAAACCCATTGGCGCGTTTATGACGGCGGAGGAGGCGCGGCACCTGACGAAGGAGCGCGGCTATACCGTCATTGAGGATTCGGGCCGCGGCTACCGCCGCGTGGTGTCCTCTCCCATGCCGCGGCGCATAATAGAGATAGACTCCATCCGGGACATGGTCGAGGCGGGTCTTGTGGTGATTGCCTGCGGCGGAGGCGGGATCCCGGTCTTCCGCACCGAGGGGTATCACCTCAAGGGCGCAGCGGCTGTCATAGATAAGGACTTTGCCTCGGCCCTGCTGGCCGATAAGCTCGGCGCCGACCGACTTATCATTCTGACCGCGGTAGAAAAGGTCTGCATCAATTTTGGACGGGAGGACCAGCAGGAGCTCGACTGTATAACAGTGGAGCAGGCGGAGAAATACGCGCTCGAGGGGCAGTTTGGCACGGGCTCAATGTTGCCGAAGATGGAGGCATCGGTGCAGTTCGTGAGTGGCGGCGAAGGGCGAGAGGCGCTGATAACCCTTTTGGAAAAGGCCGGCGCCGGCGTCCGGGGAGAGACCGGGACCCGTATAATCAGGCAATAATAAGTTAAAACGCTCCTGTCAAGATATAAAAATCTTGACAGGGGCGTTTTTCTGCCTTATGCAATTTCGATACCGAATGAGGAGACTTTGCTGTCCTCTCCGTGGCTGCCGCCCAGGGACGGCTCGGCCAGGGTCAGCCCGCGTGCTATGCTGCCAAAGCCGAAGCGATCGCGTATGGCGTCCGTTGCGGCGTCCAGCCGGCGCAGCTTTTCCCTTTTTTCATGGTCGGAGAACAGGTCAAGCTGCTCCGGCTCGTCTAAGGAGGGACAGGCCGGAGACACGTACGCCGACGCCGCGCGCGGGAGAGCCGTCCCACAGCTCAAAGCAGAGTTTTTCTGACACGGCGAATATCTTGCCCGTCAGATCAGTCTGACGTTCGAGCGTGAGCTGGCGGCTGCGCCAGCCGAGGGTCTGCGCGCTTCTTATGGAGACCTCCACGACGCGCGCGCGCATGGAAAGTCCGCGCAGGCGCATCCCGACGCGCTCGCACAGGGACATGAGCTCGGTGCGCATATCGTTCCGGCTCTTGAGGTCGCGCGGCGCAGTCGAGCTGTTGCCGACGGATTTTACGGTTTCCCTCTCCCCGGCGCGGCGCACGGGGGAGACGTCCAGCCCGTTTGCTCCGCTGTAAAGCGTATAGCCGTTTTTGCCGAACCAGGAACGCAGCAGTTCCGGGTCAGTGTTTGCAAGCTCGCCTATCGTGCTGATGCCGACCGAGCGCAGCTTCCGCGCCGTGGCGCGCCCGACCCAGAGCAGTGCATCGACCGGCAGGGGCCAGAGCAGACTGCGGAAGTTCTCGCGGTTTATGACGGTCACGGCGTCCGGCTTTTTATAGTCCGAGCCAAGCTTTGCAAACACCTTGTTCCATGACACGCCTATGCTGACTGTTAGGCCCGTCTCGGCCTTGATGCGCCGGCGCAGCTCGTCGGCGGCGAGATACCCGCCGTCCCTCTCACCGCAGCCCGTAAGGTCCAGCCAGCTCTCGTCGATGCCGAAGCTCTCGTGCATGTCGGTGTACAGGCTGTAAATGCGCCGGACCTGCTTTGTCACGCTGACGTAAAGCTCCATGCGCGGTTCGACAAAAGTAAGTTCGGGGCAAACCTGCCTTGCCTGCCACAGAGCCATGCCGGTCCTGACTCCGGCGCGCTTTGCAAGCTCCTCCTTGGCCAGGACTATCCCATGCCTCGACTCGGCATCGCCTGCCACGGCCATGGGTTTTCCGCGCAGCTCCGGTCTGTAAAGCAGTTCTATATTCGCAAAACAGGCGTTTATATCAGAGTGCAGGATAACCCTCTCCATAGCCGTCTCCTTAAAAGATACTAAAATCATTATAATTCTCTTTTAGAGATAGGTAAAGAGGAAATTCTATCTTTTTTAGATATAAACACAAAGAATGTCTTGCATTTGTGCGATATAGAATATATACTGGGATAAAAAGATATAAAGGGGAATTTTGCGATATGAGCAAGACGATTGGGGCGATAATAACCGATCTGCGGCGGGAAAAGGGCATCTCGCAGAAAGAGCTTGCGCGATTGCTGCGCAAGAGGGGCATGGACATAACGAATCAGGGTATCTCCAAATGGGAGAACGGAGCCACGCAGCCGAACGCCAGCCAGTTTCTTGTCCTTTGTGACGAGCTGGGTGTGCAGGACATCTCCGCCGTGTTTCTGGGCACGCAGGAGAACGGGCCGCTGGTTGGCCTGAACAGCGAGGGACGCAGGAAGGTCAACGAATACGCCGATATCCTGCGCGCCTCCGGGATGTTTGCGCCCACCGCGGACGTGACGCCTATCGGCCGGCTGCGCACGCTGCCGCTTTACAGCATCGCGGTCTCCGCAGGTACGGGGCAGTTCCTTGACAGCAGCGACTATGAGCTTGTCGAGGTCGGCGCCGACGTTCCCCTGTCGGCCAACTTCGGTGTGCGCATCGCCGGCGACAGTATGGAGCCGGACTATCACGACGGGCAGGTCGTCTGGGTACACCAGCAGCAGACTCTGGGCCACGGGGAGATAGGTGTCTTCCTTTATGACGACAACGCCTATATGAAGCGCCTGCGCGACCGTGTCGGCGGAGTGCGCCTTCAGTCGATAAACATGAATTATCCGGACATCGTCATATCCGACCCGTCGCTTTTCCGCATACTTGGAAAGGTCGTCGGCTGACAGGACGGCTTAAAGGCCGCCGCCGTTTTCAGCAGCGTACGGCGGCCTTTCCATGCCCGGGAAGAGATAAGAAAATCTTAAAACATTGCTCGCTTTTATCTTAAAAATTATTACGATATAATCTCCATGACGGAAGGAGCTGCGGAACATGCTGAACATTCTCATCTGCGACGATGAGCGCGACATAAGAAACGCACTGGCCATATACCTGCGCGCCGAGGGCTACGGCATATATGAGGCGGCCGACGGCCGGCAGGCCCTCGAGGTGCTCGGCAGGGAGCGTATAGAGCTGGTGCTTATGGACATCATGATGCCGGATATGGACGGCGTCACGGCAACGGCAAAATACGCGAGAGCTCGAACGTGCCCGTTATCTTCCTGTCGGCAAAGGGGGAGGACATGGATAAGATACTGGGTCTGAACGTCGGAGCGGATGACTATGTCACAAAGCCTTTCAACCCCGTCGAACTGATGGCGCGCGTGCGTGCACAGCTTCGCAGATATACGGACCTCGGCGGTATGGCAAAGCGCGATGGCGTTATAACCATAGGGCCGCTGACGCTCGACGATGAGGCCAAGAGCGTGACCAACGCGGGGGAGCCGGTCTCGCTCACGCCGACGGAGTATGACATACTCAGCCTTCTGATGCGCTCGCCGGGCAAGGTGTTTTCATCCGCGCAGATCTACAAGGCCGTGTGGAAGGACGACCCCTACGGCGCCGAGGGGACCGTCGCCGTGCACATCCGGCATCTGCGCGAGAAGCTGGAGATAAACCCGGCCGAGCCGCGCTTTATCAAGGTCGTCTGGGGGAAAGGCTACAAGCTCTCCGAAACCTGACTGGGGGACTGACATATGGAAAAGGAAAAATTCCACTTTACTTATACGCTGCCGTGCAAGATAATCTGCTTTCTTCTGTTTGCGGCGCTGGCCGTGGCCGTTTGTGCGGGCGGCCTCACATGCGTTCTGGGCATCGAGGAGGCCTGGTTCGACAACGACAGCCGGGGATTTTATGACAGCGGTATTCTCCATGGCGAGCTCTGGAGCAACTATTATGACATAATGGATGCATACCTTAACGATAATGAGCCGTATATCGAAAGCGAAAACCTGCTCTACGTCCTGTACGATGAAGACGGCAGGGCTCTTATGCAAAACTGTGACGGCGAGCGGGCCGTGTTCATAGACTCCATCGGCCTCGACCACTGGGTCCAGACAGGCGACGGGGAATGGGAGGAGCAGGACTTTACCGTCAGCTTCTATCTGCGCTCACCGATGGTAAGGGACGGGCTGTACTTTACCTACGCAGCCTATAACTGGGCCATGCAAAACCGCGGTGCGGTACTGGTGCTGACGCTCATATCCTTTGCAGCTGCGATAGTCTGCCTTGTGTTCCTCGTTTGCGGAGCGGGCAGAAAGAACGGCTCGGAACAGGTGTGCCTTGCGTGGATAAACCGCCGCTTTCCGCTGGATCTGCACCTCGCCCTTGCTCTCGCAGTCGGCGTCCTGCTTGGCGCGGGTTTCCTAATAGCGCTGGATGATGTGAGCCTGGACAGCGCGGTGAGCCTGAACACTCTGAGGCTTGTTTTCGCTGCGCTGTGCACCGCGGCCTTCGCCGCGCTGTGCGCCCATGTCATCGTCTGTTTTTCCGCGCGGGCAAAGGCGGGGGCGTGGTGGCGCAACACCATCTGCTACAAGGTGATCAGATGGTGCTGGAGACTTGTTAAGAAGTTTTTCCGCGCCGTAAAATCAGTATTCAACAGCCTGCCTCTGGTGTGGAAGAGCCTTGTCGTGTTCTGTGCGGCGGCGTTTCTCAACATCGTGCTGGCCGTGTTCATGCTCTCGAGCGGCCTTGCGTTTTTCCTGCTGTTCGTGCTCGACTGCGCGCTGCTAGTAGGCGTGGGATATGTCGCGCTTCAGATGCGCAGGCTTCAGCAGGGCGCTCAGGAGCTTGCAAAGGGAAATATCGACTTCAAAACGGACACAAACGGCATGTTCTGGGAGTTTAAGAAGCACGCGGAGAATCTAAACAGCGTGTCCGAGGGAATGTCCAGGGCCGTCGAGGAACGCATGAAGTCCGAGCGGTTCAAGACTGAGCTTATCACAAACGTCAGCCACGACATCAAGACCCCTCTGACGAGCATAATAAGCTATGTTGACCTGCTCAAGAAAGAGGACATAGAAAATGAGAAGGCACAGGAATATATCGAGGTCATCGACCGCCAGTCGGCGCGGCTCAAGAAACTGATGGAGGATCTTGTCGAGGCATCAAAGGCCAGCTCCGGTGCGATAAAGCTTGACATGGAGCGTGTCGACGTGTCCGAAATGCTGCGGCAGTCCGCAGGAGAGTACAGCGACCGGCTTGCCCAGGCGGGGCTGAAGCTCGTGCTCTCGGTGCCGGACAGGGCGCTTCCGATAATGGCTGACGGCCGCCAGGTCTGGCGCATCTTTGAAAATCTTCTGTCCAACATCCGCAAATATGCCCTCCCGGGCACGCGCGCCTATATAAGTGCCGAGGGCGTGCATGGCGGCGTGTTCGTAACTTTCCGCAATATCTCGGCAAACGAGCTGAACATAACGCCTGCGGAGCTCATGGAGCGCTTCGTGCGCGGCGACAGCTCCCGCAGCACCGAGGGCAGCGGGCTGGGCCTTTCGATAGCGCGCAGCCTCGCAGAGCTCATGGGCGGGAATTTTGAGATATTTCTCGACGGCGATCTGTTCAAGGCCGTCGTCAGCTTCCCGATGCTGTACGAGGGCGAGTCCATGTAACAACGGCACGCGGATGCAAAAGCTCCGGCTCCGGTGGGGAAAAACTGCAAATGTAAGAACCGGCATGGCTTTCGGCCATGCCGGTTCTTTTCGGGTATGCGGCTGTCGTTCAGCCTGCTTTTGCGGAGAACTGGCTGTTGTATAGCTCAGCGTAGAAGCCGCCAAGCTCCATCAGCTCCGTATGGCTGCCCTTTTCGATGATGGTACCGTCTTTCATCACGAGTATCTGATCGGCGTCGCGTATGGTGGAAAGACGGTGCGCGATGATAAAGCTGGTGCGCCCCTTCATGAGCGCGTCCATGGCCTTCTGTATCTCAAGCTCCGTCCGGGTGTCAACGCTGGACGTGGCCTCATCAAGGATAAGTATCGCAGGGTCTGCCAGAATGGCGCGCGCGATCGTCAGGAGCTGACGCTGGCCCTGAGACAGGGATGCTATCTCGTCGCTGAGGACGGTGTCATAACCCGACGGCATGGTACGGATAAAGTGGTCCGCACGGGCCGCCCTTGCCGCTGCGCAGATCTCCTCATCCGTTGCGTTTTCGCGGCCGTAGGCGATGTTTTCCCGTATCGTGCCGCCGAACAGCCAGGTATCCTGAAGGACCGTGCCCATCAGCGAGCGCAGATGGCTTCGCGTCATCCCGGCGATGTCTGCGCCGTCGATCGTGATACGTCCGCCCTGAAGCTCATAAAAGCGCATGAGCAGATTGACAAGCGTTGTTTTCCCAGCTCCGGTTGGACCGACGATCGCGATCTTGCTGCCCGCCTTTACGTCAAAGGAGATATCTTTCATCAGGATATGGTCGGCGCTGTAGCCGAAACGGACGTGTTCAAAGCTAACGCTGCCCTTCGGCGATTCAAGCCGCTGCGGATTTGCCGCGTCCGGCATCTCTTCCTGCTCGTCGAGCAGTTCAAAGACCCGTTCTGCAGCCGCGATGGCGCCCTGAAGGGAGTTGACGGTATAGGATATCTGCGTTACCGGCTCCGACGCCTGGTTGACATACTGGATAAACGCCTGGATATCGCCGATGGAGATGGCGCCCCGGATAACGGCCATCGCGCCGCCGACAGCGACGGCGACATAGCCGAACTGGTTGATAAGCCGGATGAGCGGGCTTATCATATAGTTCATGAACATTGCCTTTTTGCCCGCATGGAAGAGCCTGTCGTTGAGGACCCTTGTGTTTTCAACGGTCGTCTGCTCAAGATTGAACGCCTTGATGACGATATTCCCCGTAAAGGATTCCTCGATGCTTGCGTTGAGCTGGCCGAGCGCCTCCTGGTTAGCGGCGAAGTAGCGCTGCGTCCGACCGGAGACAAGGGCCGCGGTGATAAGGCTGATGAAGATAGTCACCGCCGCTATCAGAGTCAGCGTCGGGCTTATCATAAGCATCATGATAAACGCGCCGATAATGCCGAAAAACGAGGTCACGAGCTGTGACAGGCTCTCCTGCAGAGTGTCGGCCACCTTCTCCAGGTCGCTTGTGGCGCGGCTGAGTATCTCTCCCTTTTTGTGACTGTCAAAGTAGCGCAGGGGCAAGCGGCCCAGCTTTTCACTGATCTCCCTGCGGAGGGTTAGGGTAAGTGTCTGCGAGACGCTGGCCATCGTGTTCTGCTGTATATAGGAAAACAGCGAGGTCAGCAGATACAGCGCGGCAAGGCCAAACAGCACCGCGTCCATCGTTTCAAAGCTGACCGAGAAGGTCTTTCCATCCGACAGCGCGGATTGGATACCGTTGAAAATCTCGTTGACCGCGACACCCGTCACTTTTGGGGACAGGAGATTGAAGACCGAGCCTGCAATAATGCTGACAACAATGACCAGCAGCTTCCATTTTTGCTCTAACAGTTTCCTGAACAGGCGCAGGGCTGTGCCCTTGACGTTTTTAGCGCGATCAGCGGTCATCTCGTCTTCAAAGCCGTTTGTCGTTGTTTCACGGGTATCTTTTTCCATACTCATGTCAATTCCTCCTCACTTAGCTGAGAGCGTGCAATCTGCTGGTATACAGTGCAGGATTCCATAAGCTGCCTGTGTGTGCCGATACCGGCGACCCGGCCCTCGTCCAGGACCACGATCTGGTCGGCGTCCATAATGGTGCTTATCCTCTGGGCAACCAGGATGACCGCCGCATCGCGCACCTCGTCTTTCAGAGCGGAGCGCAGCTTTGCGTCCGTCTTAAAGTCCAGAGCGGAGAAACTGTCGTCGAAAATATAGATTTCAGGCTTCTTTACGAGGGCTCTGGCAATGGCGAGACGCTGTTTCTGGCCGCCGGAAAAATTGTTGCCGCCCTGGGAGACGCGCGTATCGTAGCCGTCCTCGAGTCCGTTGATGAATTCATCGATCTGCGCGATCTGCGCCGCGTGGCGAATCTCCTGCATCGTTGCGT
The DNA here is from genome assembly GCA_964609305.1 of uncultured Oscillospiraceae bacterium. Lineage (GTDB taxonomy): Bacteria > Bacillota > Clostridia > Oscillospirales > Oscillospiraceae > CAKSXP01. Next base: position 41,866 of record CAZSRK010000001.1, on the reverse strand, counting down.
CCTTTTTACCGTGCCGGAAATTATCGAGGATCGTGCCGCTCTGGATATCGTAAAAACGCGGGATAAGGCTGGCTATCGTCGACTTGCCGAATCCGGTGCCGCCGATGATCGCCGTGGTTTTGCCGATGTCGGCGGTAAAGCTTATGTTGTTGAGCACAGGTTCCTCCGCGCCCTGATACTGAAACGTTACGTTGCGAAACTCCAGCTTTGCCCTGTTCGGGTGTCTGCTCGCCTGCCCCGCGGCGACCGCTGTGTCGGTATCGACGGCAAGAACCTCGTTGACACGGTTTGCACAGGACTGCGCCCGCGGGAATATCATAAAGACCATGATGCCCATGATCAGATGCATGAGGATCAGGACCGCATATTCCGTAAGCGCCATGATGTCGCCGATCTCCATCAGCCCGTCCGCGACCCGCTGTCCGCCCACGGCGATGATGACGACCGTGCAGAAATTCATCAGCAGCATGATGATCGGCATCATGACAGCAAAGATCTTGTTGATGCGGATGGCGCTGCGCGCATAATCGCCGAAGGCGCGGTCGGCGCGGTCACGCTCAAACTCCGAGCGGTTGAAAGCGCGGATAACGCGGATTCCGGTCAGAGTCTCTCGAAGGGTGCGGTTGATCCTGTCGAGCAGGGTCTGAAGCTTTGAAAAAAGCGGCATTGCCTTCCTTGCAAGGCAAATCGTAAATAAACACACCACAAGCATGACGCCGATAATGACAAGGGCCAGAGCCGGGCTTTTGGAGAAAGCCAGCAGAAGTCCAGCTATCGTCATGACGGGCGCCGGAAGTATCATCTCGGTGCCGGCCATATACGCCGTCTGTATCTGCGTTATGTCATTGGTGCAGCGGGTTATCATGGACGCCGGGCCGAAGCGGTTAAACTGGTCGATCGTCAGCCTCTGGGATTTTTCAAACAGGGCGTCACGGATATCCCGGCCCATTTTTGAAAAAACAGAGGTGGAGAAATAGGTTTCGGTTATCGAGACGGCGGCAATCAGAACAGCGACCGCCAGCATGAAGCCGCCGGTACGCCAGATGTGGTCGAGATCCCCGGCGACGATGCCGTTGTTGACTATGTCCGCGGTCAGGGTGGGGATATACAGCGTCCCCAGTACCTGCAGGAACAGCAATATGAGCATCACTGCCACACGTCCTTTATACGATGACAGGAATCTTATCAGTTTGAACATGAAAAGTTCCCTCCCTGTGTTTTGCAAGAATATGTGAAGATTTGTGTATCCGGCCTGTTCGGCCGTGCCGGCCGCGCGTTTCGCGCCGCCGATAAGGGCGCGCCCGGTGCGCTGTGCAGCGCATGCAGACGCACGCTGTGTTGAAAAAAGCGCCCGGTTATCCTGAAAAATAACCGAGCGCACTCGTCACCTTGTCTGACCGGGGCCGGAACACAGTCCGGCGGAACATTGCGATGTTCAGTCCTCCGATGAAAAAGTATTGAGTTTTTTGCGATAGAGATCGATATATTTCCGTGTCAGGTGCAGAAGCTGCCGGCGTTCATCCGGCGGCATGGCGTTGAAAACCCCGTTTTCAAACTCCACGACGGGGCCCAGCCGCTGCTCAAGTATCTGCCTGCCGGACTCGGTCAGATAGATGTGCATATCGCGCCTTTTACCGGGCTCCAGGTATATGTACCCTTTTTTCTCCAGACTGCGAACCGAGGAATTGATCGTCTGCGGACTGATGTGATACTGGTTTGATATCTCTTTCTGCAGGCAGCCCTCCCCGAGCTCTATCATCGCATAGAATATTATAAAGGCGCTGTCGGACAGCCCCGAGCGTACCGCCAGTATATGATACATTTCCTCAAGCTCCTTATAAAGGCGCGCGAAATCACGCATGTCTTGGCTCTGTCTGTACCTCATAAACATACCCCCGTTGTATATCCGATTTCGTAATATCGGCGGTCATTATAATCCGATTTCGTATTATTGTCAAGGGGAAATTTGAAAATTTTTTTGACCGGCGCCGGAGTTCGGGACATCCGAAAATTCCGGCGATTTTCTGCGCCGTTCCCAGGGCCAGCCGGCGCGGCCTTCCCCGTCATCGTGGCAAAAAGGCAAAAAAGCCCTATACGGACGAAAATCGTCCGTATAGGGCAGCTTTTAGTGCGCAGGCGCAGTACAGGCTACGGCAGCCTGCGACGCCGTGCTAAAATATCGGGGTCCAGCCCATCTCACCGGAGCAGGTCTTGCTGACCTGAAGGCTTTCCGGTATCAGCTCGGGAAACAGCGGCTCGATATCCTTTTGCTGTCCAGAGACGCTGAACGCGGCCACGGCTTCGTCCCTGTCACCGAGGATGGGAAAGCCGACGCAGAATGTGTTGTCGAGGTATTCGGCCATGTCATAGCCGTATCCCCGCTGACGTATGGTTTCGATCTCCTCGCGCAGGCGGTCAAGGTCGGTTATGGTGTTTTTGGTATATGGCGTAAGCTCGATGTTTTCCAGTATGGCCTCGCGCTGCTCAGGCGGGAGGAAGGCGAGCATTGTTTTGCCGATTCCGGTCGCGTGCATGGGCAGATTGAATATGCGCGTCAGGTTGGGCACGCGCTCGGGAAAATACGCCTTGAGCAGCAGCACGGTGTCGCGCGTGGACATGATGCCAAGGTGTATCGTCTGGCGGTACCGCGTCAGCAGGCTGCGCAGGTAGGGATTTATCACCTGCATGACCTTAAGCTTGTCCGGGTATGCGCAGCTCATCCCGTACATCTTCGAGGTGGGCATGTATTTGCGCGTGAGCGGCTCTTTTTCGATGTACTTGCAGGCGACCAGTGTCCTGACAAGGCCGTGCGCCGTCGTCCTGCTCAGTCCGAGGGCCTGACTTATCTCCTGGACGCTCATGGGCTGGTTGGACTCAAAGATGACCTCAAGTATGCTAAGCGCGCGGGAGACGGATTGTATCGTAGCATGTTCCGTGTTTTCAGGCATGTGAGATCACTCCTATATAAAGGATTTGTCATCATTATAGACATTCGTGCACGAAATGTCAACGGAAAATGCCGTGGCCGACAGGATTCTGACACTGCCATATACGCCGCCGGTGTAATATAATTTTAGCATAATTTATACAGGAAGTGATGATGCCAATGATATTTGATAAAAATACGGTTATCGAGCAGACAAGTTCGTTTGACGAGCTGATCGTATCCGAAGGGGTCGAGCTTTCTGCGCCCGAGGGCAAGCTGCTTACGCTGACCGAGAACGGCCGTGAGAAGCCTCTGGCTCCCGGCAGCTATGTCAACGCGGTCATCAGCGTGACGGAGGATTTCCCCTGCCCCGTCGACGATTTTGACACAACGGGGTATCGCACCGCGCTGTATGTCAGGGACGGGAAGATAATTCCGGAGCGCAGCGCGCGCTCCGCGCTCATCGGCGGACAGTACGACGATAAGGGCATGAAGGATGTGTGCGTGCGTTCTGACGGCCCGCTGTTCAATACGCTTATTGTGGAAAACGGGCAGTACGACGTTGAAAACCTCGACATCGTCATGAACGGCCACGGCGGCAACGACTTCTCCGGTTGGGGAAGCGGCATGCTCTTCGCGGGCGAAGCGAAGGCGGAAGTCAAAAATCTGCGCGTGCGCAGCCATGGCGTTATTCGCAACGCCGTCACCGTTGCCGACCATGCCGAGGTCACTTTCCGCGGCGCGGATATAGACTGCATCGGCGGGACCACCGCGGAGCAGATACAGCTGCGCGAGGAGACGGGGAACATGTCCGGTGTTCCCTGGGTGCTCGGCCTGCGCGGAACCAACCGCGCAACCAATATCGTCGGAAGCGGCAGGGCCAGCTATATTGACAGCACCATAAAGGCTGAAGGCTGGGGCGTCCTGTCCACGGACGGCGTGGACATGCCGGAGAAGTTCGGCGATTACTGTGTGCGTATGAACGTTGTGAACAGCCGGGTCGAGATAACCGGGGAGAGCGGATACGGGTCCTATTCAATAGGCGCCTGCCGCAACAGCTTTGACAACTGCAAAATAAGCGTGCCCGACTATGCGCTGATCGCGGCCAATGAGTATGCCGCCTGCGACTTCATAAACGGCACGACCGTCGACTCCGGGCGCTTCGGCCTGATGTGGCATGCAAACCAGCACGGTGAGGCCGTGATAGAAAACGCCGTGTTCAACACGGGCCTTACGACCTTCCTCGTCAAGGGCTGCTATCCCGAGCTGAAGGTGAAAAACTCCGTCATAAACTCCGGAAACGGGGTCATTTTGCAGCTCATGGACAATGACGACCCCGGCATGTTCGGCGACGATCTGCGCATAGAGGTGGATAACCTCGTGCCCGTCAAGGACCCTGAACATGACGTGCACGCCGAGAACTTCACCGACTGCCGTATGTTCACCTTTGATTTGAAGGACTACTCCACCGACCTGCGCGCAAGCTTTGCTGATATGGAGCTCAGGGGCGACTTCTATAACGCCACGACCAATGCCTGCCGCGTTGGCATGATCCTGCCCGAGGGCCCCCCGCCCGAGCCGCCCGCACAGGAGGACAGCGACGCGCCGAAGGCCCCGCCCCCGCCGCTTCCGCCCTCGACCGAGAAGCCGATAAACCTGATACTCTCGTTTGAGAACGTAAAGCTCGAGAGCACGATAAGCTCCTCGACGGCAAAGCATAACGTTCCGTCTATCACCAAGGCTCTGAACATCGAGATGGGCATGGTGACGAACACAGCCTGCCCCGCCGTCAACAACGGCGTTATTGTCAAACTTCTCGGGAATACGCAGTGGACCGTCACCGGCACCAGCTACCTCACGGCGCTGGAGATAGGGCCAGATGCCAGGATCGTGGCCTCCTCCATGATTGTTGACGGAAGGCCCGTTGACATCGCCGCCGGCAGTTATAAGGGCGATATAGTCCTCAAAGCCTGAAATTGATTTAGATTAGATGCAATTCACTTAGATGCAAAAATCCCCGGAAACTATTGTTTCCGGGGATTTTTCAGCCTATCAAAGAACCGTTTCAGGGGATCAGCCGTCCGTGTCGAGATATTCGATCCCGCTTTTTTTCACGGCCTTGCTGTCGCCGTGTTTGACAAACAGCATGCTCACAAAGCTGGCTGCGACGAACAGCGCCCCGTAGGGGAAGAGCAGGACGTAACCCGCGTCAGGGTCCGCGCTGCCCAGGAGCAGATAGCCGTATTCAAGCACGGCGCCCGAGAGGATTGGGGTTATTATCTGCGCCGACTGAGAGGCGGTGTAGTAGTAACCGGTATATTTCCCGACGTTCGCGCCGCGGCTCATCTCGACTACCATGGGGTAGCTGTTGACATTGATCGCGGCCCAGCCGAAACCGGCGAGGATGAAGAAAAAGAATATCAGCCCGCCGAAGCTCCTGAAGAAAATGCAGCTTCCAAAGGCGACGGTAAGCATAACAACGCCGCCGAGTATGGTCTTTTTGCGCCCGACCCTGGTCGCTATTATGCCGACGGGTATATAGCTGACTATGGCGGCGGCCTGCGCTATTATCAGAGTGTAGGCAAATGAGCCTCCGGTTAGGCCCCAGTATACGTTGGCGTACCGGGAAAAGCTGGTCGTGATCGCGTTATAGCCCATGAACCACAGGAAGATGGAGACCAGGATAAGCCGGAAGGAGCGGCGCACCTTTGGGGACATCGAGCCGCCATCCTGGCCCTGTTCATCATCCGCGTCGTCCTGGCCAAGTGCCTCCGCCTCGCGCTGGGCAATCTCTGCCAGACGCGGCTCGCGTATCGTGGATACGAGTATTATCAGACAAACGAGCATGAAGCCGATTATCACAGAAAATAGCGGAATATAATCCGGCCTGTCCTCGCTTCCGACGAGCAGGGATATGGCGGCCAGCGCAATTATGCCGCCGACTGCGCCCATAAGGTTAATGATGGCGTTGGCCTTGCTGCGCAGCGGTTTGGGCGTCACGTCCGGCATCAGCGCGACCGCTGGGGAACGGTAGACCGACATCGAGATCAGCAGCAGCCCCAGAGCCGTGAGGAAAAGCGGAAGCGAGCTTATCCTGTCAGCAACGGGCAGGACCATCGCGAAAACGCAGGCGCAGACGGTGCCGACGATTATATACGGCATCCTGCGTCCTATGCGAGTGTTCGTGCGGTCGGACAGCGCGCCGAACAGAGGGAGCATGAAAAGCGCCAGCACGTTGTCCAGCGCCATGATAAGGCCCGACAGAGCGTCGTTGAGGTCGAAAGTGTTTTTGAGGATGAGAGGGACGATGCTGTCGTAAAGCTGCCACAACGCGCAGATGGACATGAAGGCAAAGCCGACGAGTATTGTGCGCCTGCTGTTTAGTTTCACCTGGTAACACATCCTTTCACGGGCAATTTTAACCGATATGGAAGATAAGCGCAACAACAAATTGACGAGCTCTTCACACGGTGATAAAATAATATCGTTCAGGAGGTGAGCGATGATATGAACAAGATGCTTAAGATATTGCTGCCAACAGCCGGAGCAGCCGCGGGGCTGGCCGCGGCCGCCGTGTTCGCGCTGGCGCCGGGAAAGGCGGAGCAGGGGCAGAAGGAGCCGTTCCTGCGACGGAACTTTGCGCACCGTGGGCTGCACCGGCCGGACAGGTCCGTGCCGGAAAACTCTCTGGCTGCTTTCCGGGCCGCTGCGGAAGCCGGCTACGGAGTGGAGCTCGACGTACGTCTGACCGCGGACGGAGAGGTCGTTGTTTTCCATGACGACGGGCTTGAGCGTATGTGCGGCGTTCAGGGTTCGGTCGGGGAAAAGACCTTTGCCGAACTGTCGGAGCTTTGCCTGGTCCGGACGGAAGAACGCATTCCCAAACTATCGGAGGTTTTTGACGTGTTTGAGGCCGCCGACAGCCGTGTGCCCGTCATAATAGAGCTGAAAACGGGGAAAAGAAACAAGGAGCTTTGCGAGAAAACGCTGGCCCTGATGGACAGTTACAGCGGGCACGTCTGTGTCGAGAGCTTTGACCCGACTATCGTCAGATGGTTCCGCAGGAACGCGCCGGATGTCCTGCGCGGACAGCTTGCCTGTCCCGCGGAGAGATATGGTGAGGGGGCGAAAAAGCCCCTGGCTTTCCTGCTGAGCAGGCTGGCGGCAAATTTCATTGGCCGGCCGCAGTTTATAGCGTACGCGATAGGTAAAAAGAATCTCGCTGTCAGACTGTGCGAGAAGATGGGTGCGATGAAGGTCGCCTGGACCAGTCATGGCCTGGACGCGCAGAAGGACAACGACGCGGTTATATTTGAATTTTACCGTCCGCCCCGGGAGTATTGAGAAAAGAGATTGTTCAGGTTGTCAAAAAAGTCTAAGAGACTTTTTTGACGGCCTGAGCGGGACAGGCGTCCGTCAGGATGCCTGCCCCGCTTTTTTTTACATGTAGGAGAGCGCCATGGCGTTCAGAAACATGTGGAATATTATTGGCAGCCAGATCGTGCGGCTGCGGTCATACAGCCAGGCGAGGACGAAGGATACCGGTATATACTGTATCATATAGATCAGCAGGCCCGCGTCCCAATATGCCACGGCATACTGCCATACGTGATAGAGCGAAAACAGCAGAACCGACACGAGATAGGCCAGCACTGTGTTCTTTTCGCGCAAAGTCCCGAATACGACACCGCGGAACAGCGGCTCCTCGACCATCGGCGCCAGGAATACGGCAAGCCCGAGCATCATGCTGTAATTGTTCTGCGAGATGGCGTCGAGGGCCTGTTCGTTGGGGTTGGACACGGCGCCCAGTATGAACTCGAGCGCGATGAGTGCGGCGTACGACAGCAGCAGGTCCATAAAGTATCCGGACACAAGAAGAAGCAGGTTCCCGATTTTGTGATCGAGCAGAGGGTCGAGGTCAGCTCTGAGATAGCGGAGCATGAACACCAGGACGAAAGCCGCGCCGATGCCGTAGTATATGATGTTCATTGCCCTGTCGCTGAGCCCGTCGGCCGAGACGGAGGCATAGATGTTCAGCAGCAGTGGAAGAACGAATATATGCACCGGCAAATAGCACCAGCCGAGTATCCTGGCCGGCTTTGACATGTTGAGAACAAATGGGGGCTTTTCGTAAACAGGCATCAGTTATTTACCATCCTCTTGAGTTCATAAAGCAGATTCAGGGCCTCCAATGGCGTCATGGTGTCAAGGCTGACGTCGCGCAGGCGCTGCCGGACCTCATCCGCGCCGATATCGCCGAGCGTAAGCTGACCATCCTCTCCTCGCTCAGGAGCCGAAGGAACGTCACCGCTGCCGGATTCCAGTTCGCGAAGGTGGCTCTTTGCGCTGGATATGATGCTCTCAGGAACGCCGGCGAGCTTTGCGACCTCTATGCCGTAGCTGTCGTCGGCGGCTCCGCGCACTATCTTGCGAAGGAAGATGAGCTGGCCGTTTTGTTTTTTCGCGGTAATGTTATAGTTGCGCACGCCGTCCAGCTCGCTTTCCAGAGCGGAAAGCTCGTGATAGTGCGTTGCAAACATGGTCTTTGCGCCGAGCTTTCGTCTGTCGGCGCAGTATTCCAGCACAGCGCGCGCTATCGCCATGCCGTCGAAGGTGGATGTGCCGCGGCCTATCTCGTCGAGGATGAGAAGGCTTTTCTTCGTGGCGTGTTCGAGGATGGAGGCGACCTCCGTCATCTCAACCATAAATGTGCTCTGGCCCGAGGCCAGGTCGTCGGATGCGCCGATACGGGTGAAAACCCGGTCTACAATTCCGATGACCGCGCTTTTGGCAGGTACGAAGGAGCCCATCTGCGCCATCAGTACGATCAGTGCGGTCTGGCGCATATATGTGCTTTTTCCGGCCATGTTCGGGCCGGTTATGATGGCAACACGGTCAGTACTGTCGTTGAGAAAAACATCGTTCGGCACGAACATGACATCATCGCGCGCCTGCTCGACGACTGGATGGCGGCCCTCGGTTATCTGCAGCGTGGAGCCGGTGTCCACCTCCGGCATGGTATAGCCGTTGCGCACGGCCACCTCGGCAAGGGAGCAGTATACGTCAAGCTGTGCAACGCAGTCGGAGGCGTGCTGTACCCTGCCGACCTGTTCGGCCACGGCCTGGCGTATTTCGGAAAACAGGCGAAATTCCAGCTCACAGATGCGATCGCGCGCGGAAAGCAGCGTGTTTTCAAGTTCCTTAAGCTCCGGCGTGAAGTACCGCTCGTTTGAGACCAGGGTCTGCTTTCTTATGTATTCCGGGGGGACGGCGGCTTCTCCTGCGCTTTTTGGCATGTCGATGTAATAGCCAAAGACCTTGTTATAGCCGACTTTGAGCTTTTTGATGCCGGTGCGCTCGCGCTCGCGCTGCTCCAGGTCGGCTATCATCTGCGTCCCGTTGTCGCGCACTTTCCGCAGATAGTCCAGCTCCTCGTTATATCCGCTGCGCATCATGCCGCCCTCTCGTACGGAAGACGGTGGTTTGTCGTCAATCGCGTTTTGGAGCATCTGCGCAAGCTCGGGCATCGTGTCCATGCCGCCGATCTCCTTCAGGGAGGCGCTCTTCACGCCGGAGAGCAGCCGCGCTATATCCGGCAGCATTGCGATATAGCTGCCCAGCGCCTGAAGATCCCGCGCATTGGCTGAGCCGTAGACAGCCCTGCCGATGAGGCGGCGCATATCGCCCACGCCGGAGAGCAGCTCGATCAGCTCGGCGCGGAGAATGTTCGACTCGTACAGCTCTCCGACGGCGGACAGGCGGCGCCGGATAGCGACGGGAGACAACAGAGGCCGCTCCACCCAGGAGCGGAGGAGCCGTCCTCCCATGGGCGTTTTCGTTCTGTCGAGCACCCACAGCAGGCTGCCGCGTTTTTCCCCGGCGCGCAGGTTTTCCGTCAGCTCCAGATTGCGGCGTGTGGTGTAGTCCAGTTCCATGAAACGGCCGGAGGCCATCACGTCCAATGCGTTTATATGGCTCAGGTCGAATTTTTGCGTCTCCTCGACATAGGAAAGCAGCCCGCCGGCGGCAATCACCGCCGCGCTGTCCGCGCCGAGGCCGAGTGCGTCGACATCGGGCGCATTAAAACGCTCGCAGACGCGTGCGCAGGCCTGCATATAGTCAAATCGGGCTCCGCCTTCTTCCAGCATGCAGTCCAGCCGCCGGCGCAGAAAGTCGGATATTGCAGCGTCCTCCTGCGCGCCGGAGCTGAGCACGACCTCGCGCGGGGAGAAGCGGCCCAGCTCGTTTATGATATGCTGCGCGCAGTCCTCGTAAAACGAGGCGACGCAGAATTCGCCGGTGGAGATGTCGCAGAATGCGACTGCGCCGCTTCCGGCATCCAGCCACACGGCGCCCAGATAGTTGGAGTTTCCCTCTTCGAGCATGGAGCTGTCCGTGACAGTGCCGGGGGTTATTATGCGTATGACCTCGCGGTCGACAAGGCCGATGGCGCTTTTCGGATCCTCGGTCTGCTCGCATATGGCGACCTTGTATCCCTTTGCAATGAGACGTGCGATATATGCCTCGCTGCTGTGATAGGGAACGCCGCACATGGGCGTCTGCTCATCTTCGGCCTTGCCCCTGTCGCGTGTTGTCAATGTCAGGTCCAGCTCACGCGAGGCGGTGATGGCGTCGTCGTCGAACATCTCGTAAAAGTCGCCCAGCCGGAAAAACAGCAGACAGTCCTGATGCTCCGATTTAATGCGGTTGTATTGTCTCTTCATCGGGGTGAGTTCGGCCATTGATATTCCTCATTCTCTCAGTCCGCCTTTTCGCCGAACAGCGCCCAGGTGGTGCTGCCGGTGATACGGACATTTATGAATCTGCCGATAAGCGCGGCATCTCCCGCCAGATGCACAAGCCTGCCGCCGTTCGTGCGGCTGGATAGATTGTATTTGTCGCTGCCAGTCTCACCGTCGACGAGTACGCGCAGCGTCCTTCCGACGTATTCGGCGTGTTTTTCGCCAGAGATGCGGTTTGCTAGCTCCAACAGGCGGTCAAAATGCGCCTGTTTTTCCTCCCTAGAATAGGGATCGGGCATCTCAGAAGCGGGGGTGCCGACGCGCTTGGAGTATATAAAGGTGAACATTGCGTCATATCGCACCTGTTCAACCAGTGAGAGGGTGTCGGAAAAATCCTCCTCCGTCTCTCCGGGAAAGCCGACGATTATGTCCGTGGTGAGCACGATGTCCGGCATATAGCTTCTGGCAAGACGCACGGTCTCAAGATACTTCTCGCGTGTATATACCCGGTTCATGCGCCTGAGCACGCGGTCGGAGCCGGACTGCACGGGCAGATGTATGTGCCTTGCGCATTTTTCGCATCTGGCCATAGTCACAAAAAGCTTTTCTGTTGCGTCCTTTGGATGGCTGGTCATAAACCGGATGAGGAAATCGCCCGGGATGTCGTTTATCATTGCAAGAAGGTCTGCAAAGTCGACCCCGCTGTCCAGATCGCGGCCATATGAGTTCACGTTCTGGCCCAGCAGCGTGATATCTTTGTACCCCTCCTGCACGAGCGCGCGGGCTTCCTCGACGATTTGCTCCGGCCTGCGCGAGCGTTCGCGGCCGCGGACATATGGCACTATGCAGTAGGAGCAGAAGTTGTTGCAGCCGTACATGATTGAAAGCCAGGCCTTGACTTTGCCGTCGCGGCGCACGGGCAGACCCTCCGTCACCGCGCCGTCGTCCGGCCCGGTCGCGAAGACGCGCTTTTTTTCCTCCAGCACGCGCTCAAACAGCTCCGGAAAACGCCAGAGCTCGTGCGGGCCGAACACCAGATCCACTATTCGGAAAGAGTTTTTGAGTTTCTGGGCCATATGCTCCTGCTGGACCATACAGCCGCAGACGGCGATGATCTGCCCGGGCTTGTTCTTTTTTGTATGGTTCAGCGCGCCGACGTTGCCTAACACGCGCATCTCCGCATGCTCGCGCACGGCGCAGGTGTTCACGACGATGACGTCGGCCTCAAACTCATCCTGCGTGAAGCCATAGCCCATCTCGGCCAGCCAGCCGCGTATATGCTCGCTGTCAGCCTCGTTCTGCTGGCAGCCGTAGGTGTCGACAAACGCGAGAAGCCCGCGCGGTCCGCTGAGCAGATTGTCCTGTTTTATCCGGCGGCATATCTCATACTGACGGGCGATATCCTGCGCCGGTATCTCTTTTCTCGTGTAGCTCATTTTTACCCTGTTCCTTTTGCGGTCAGATATTCCTGATCTAACAGTTTATCATTTACCGGTGGAAATTTCAATGTATTTGTGATATCATGTCAGTGTTATATAATCGGTGAAATACGGGAGATATAGAAAATGTCCGTTATCAATATTCTATCGCCGCTGGTCGCGGATATGATAGCCGCCGGCGAGGTCGTCGAGAGGCCCGGCAGCGTCGTAAAAGAGCTTATGGAAAACTCCATCGACGCGGGCGCAAAGAGCATAACAGTCGAGCTTCGCGGCGGCGGACAGACGCTCATCCGCGTGACGGACGACGGCTGCGGCATGTCGCCGGAGGATGCGGGCATCGCTTTCCTGCGCCATGCGACGAGCAAACTGCACGACGAGCGCGGGCTTGAGGCGATCGAGACCCTTGGCTTCCGCGGAGAGGCTCTGGCGGCCATAGCCGCCGTATCGCGCGTAGAGCTGCTCACGAGGGAGAAGGGCGCAGCCTCCGGCACGCGCGTCGTACTCGATCACGGCGAGATCGTAGATATGCATGAGGCCGGCTGTCCCGAGGGCACGGTCATAACCGTCAGGGACCTGTTTTACAATACGCCGGCCAGACGAAAATTCCTCAAGTCCGACCGTGCTGAGGGCACGCACTGCGTCAGTCTCGCCCTGCGCTGCGCGCTCGGCCGGCCGGAGGTATCTGTGCGCTGCCTGCGCGACGGCAGGGAGGAGTTCTTTACATCCGGCGACGGCAGGATGGATTCATGCGTTTACAGCCTGCTTGGCCGCGACATGGCAAAGTCCATGCTCTCCTGTGAGCTGGAGAGCGACGGCGTGTCAGTAAAGGGCTTTGTCAGCGCGCCGCACGCCGGAAGGGGCAACCGCTCGGCGCAGTTTTTCTTTGTAAACGGCCGGTCGATACGCTCCTCCACGCTCCAGGCTGCGCTCGAGCAAAGCTATCGGAACACTCTTTTGACCGGGCGCTTCCCATCCTGCGTATTGTACATAACCATAAGCTGCGGCAGCGTGGATGTTAACGTCCATCCGACGAAGAACGAGGTCAAATTCTCTGAGGAAAAGAAAGTGTTCGACGCCGTATATTACGCGGCGTTGGGCGCGCTTGAAAGCGAGCGCGGCACGGCCGAGGTAAAGCTCTCCTCCGGTACGGAAAAGGCGGTCAGTCCATTCCGACGGGAGAGCGCGCAGGCTGCCCCGACGGAGAGAGCCGCAGCCAGGCCTGACAGTGACTTTTTCCGTTCGATGACCAGTGAGCAGTACCGCCGGGAAAGCAGCCGGACCCCCGGCACGCTGACGGCACGCAGTTGTCAGGCACCGTTTTCGACACGGGAACCCGTGGAAAGCGCCGCGCCGGGCAGGCAGCAGACTGCCCGGACGGCAAAGGCGGTGGAGCCGGAAAACGTCACGCTGCCGGATCTGCCGGAGGAAACGCCGCTGCGCGTCATAGGCGAGGCGATGGAGACCTATATCATCGTCGAAAAGGGTCAGGAGCTTGTCCTTATCGACAAGCATGCAGCGCATGAACGCATGATATTCGACAGGCTCCGTGAGGATAGCCTGCCGGTAATGAGCCAGAGTCTGCTGGCACCGATAGTCTGGCGCTGCGGAGGCGACAGCCTGGAACTGCTGGAGGAAAACCGCGCCGCGCTCGAGCGTGTGGGGTTTGAGATAGACACATATGGGGAAAACGCCGTTGTGATCCGAGCCGTACCCGCAGAGCTTGAGGGGCAGGAGGAAGCCGCGGTCGAGGAGATATGTGAAAAACTGCGGCTTGGCGGCACACCCGAATCCAAAAGGGACGATATCCTGCACACGGTGGCCTGTAAAGCGGCCATCAAGGCGGGGAAACGTTCCGACCTGGCCGAGCTGGAGGCCATCGCCGCGCGCGTCTGCTCGGGAGAGATAAAATACTGCCCGCACGGAAGACCGGTCGCCGTCACGCTCACAAAAAAGGAGCTGGACAAACAGTTCAAGCGGATAGTCTGACGTGCCGAAAGTGCCCGGGCAGCGCGAGAAGGGCAAAAACGCTCCTCAGACATGCAGGCCGGAACAGGCCATAAAAAGTGCAAAAAGTGAAAAAAGCCCGCCGGAGATATCTCCGGCGGGAAAATCGGGCTTATTTGTGATAATACAGGATGCCAAGGCAATTCGGCCCGCAATGGTTGGATATGGTGCTGCCTGCGCGGGTGTGCAGTATCTCGTCGAACTGCTGGCACTCGGAAACCGCTTCATAAACAGCGTTATAGATATCCTCACTGACACCTGAGTCGGTTATGAATATTCTTCTGGTATCGATATCCTCGCGGTCCTTAAGCCTGTCGCGGACATACTGGACAAGGCACTTTTTCAGCGAGCCACGGTATTTCTTTGCAACGCCCATGCTGCCGTCGCGTACCTCGATGCAGGGTTTGAGACTGAGCAGGTTGGCGCCGAGCATAGCAACGCCGCTGCAGCGGCCGCCTTTCCACAGATACAGGAGAGTGTCGATTATAAAGCTGACGTCGAGCTTTTCCCTTTTCTTGTTCAATACGGCGACTATCTCCTCGGGGTCCATGCCGCTTTGCGCCATGATGGAGGCGTCGATCGCGAGATGGCCGATCCCGGTGGAGAGATTGCGCGCGTCAAAGGGGTAGACACCGGAAACCTCCTCCGCCGCCAGGCAGGCGTTCTGGTAGCAGGCGGACATTTCGCTTGAAATGGTGAAATGGATGATCGCGTCGTATTCACGGCGCAGTTCGGTGAATTTTTCGACATAGTCGGCGACGTTGACAGCCGTGGTGGAGCAGAGCTTGCCGGTCTCCGAGACATATTTGAATATATCGTCCGGAAAGATTTCGACGCCGTCGATAAAACTCTCCCCGTCCTTGACTATGAACAACGGAATGACGGTTATGTTATACTTGTCCAGGAGCTCCTGGGAAAGATCACAGGTACTGTCGGCCGTGACCTTAATTTTCATGGGAAATCCCTCCTTAGTGATAGTCTAATTCTAACACATATATCATGAAATGCAAATAAAAAATACGAAACGGAGGAAATATAGTGAAACTTGACCTAACGGATAAACAGTTTGAGCTGCTGAAGGATGTGCTCCGCGAATATACAGAGGATTGCTATCAGAGTATGTTCGACTTCCAGCGCACGGCCCTTGACGTCCCGGACGAGGCGATTAAAGCTGAGTACAGCAGGCTTGCGCAGAGCGAAGAGGCCCGTTTCAACGAGGTGCGCGAGCTTACCGATTATATCGAAAAATACGGCGAGCTCATGAAGGGCAGGGAGTGATGCCGCCACGCGTTATTGTGATAACCGGTCCGACTGCCACGGGAAAGACCGCGCTGGGCGTTGAGCTTGCGCTCTCGCTCGGCGGAGAGGTCGTCTCGGCCGATTCCATGCAGATCTACCGCCGCATGGACATAGGCACGGCGAAGCCAACTGCCGGGGAGATGCGCGGCGTTCCCCATCACATGATAGATATCGCGGAACCGTCGGAGAACTATTCGGCCGCGCGATTCTGCCGGGAGGCCTCGCTCTGTATGAACGGGATACTCGCCAGGGGCAGGATGCCGGTTATCGTTGGGGGAACGGGACTGTATATAGATTCGCTCGTCTCGGGACGGGATTTTGCGGCGCAGCCCGGCGACAGCAGGCTGCGCGAGGCTCTGTCCGGCGAATATGACGCCGTCGGCGGAGAGGCCATACTCGAGCGCCTGCGTTTATTCGACCCGGACAGGGCCGCACGGCTGCATCCCTCGGACAAGCGCCGCATAATCCGCGCGATAGAGGTGTTCGAGACGACGGGCAGGACGATCACGGAGCATGACGAGCACACCAGAAATCTGCCCCCGCGTTATGACGCTGTGAAGATCGCGCTGACGTTTGCCGACAGGCGGCGGCTGTATGAACGCATCGATCGCCGTGTCGACCTGATGATGGAGCGGGGGCTTGAAAACGAGGTGCGTGCCCTTATGGCGGAAGGCGTGGGGCTTGAGACCACCGCGATGCAGGCCATCGGATATAAGGAGATGGCGCAGGCGCTGCTCGGCCGGACGACGGTGGCCGAAGCGGTCGAGACGATAAAGCGCCAGTCGCGCCGTTATGCCAAGCGGCAGCTTACCTGGCTCCGGCGGGATAAAACGGTTTTCTGGATCGAGTGGGAAAATGAGCCGAACATGGACTTTGCACGACGGCGTTCGACTGATTTTCTGCGTGCCCACAGTATAGAATGCTGAGGCGTACATTGATCGTCCCAATGGGTCCGATTTTGTACAATATTACTATTTAACAGGGGCGCGGCTTATGGTAAAATCTCAAATAGCCGCTCACCCGAAAGGGAGTTGGCTACAAAATGCAAAAGACACAGAATCTGCAGGATATGTTTCTCAATCAGGTGAGGCAGGACAGGACGCCGATAACCGTGTTCCTGATGAACGGGTTTCAGCTCAAGGGCGTCGTCCGGGGGTTTGACAATTTTGTTGTGATCGTCGACTCGGACGGGAAGCAGCAGATGATATACAAGCACGCCATTTCGACGCTTGTGCCGCCAAAACCGATAACCATACATACGACGCAGGAGTAGCGCGTGCAAAACGACAAGGAGTCCGGACATGGAAAAAACCGATAAGCTGATAAAAGTTGTTGGGGTGCTGCTGTTTCTGGCAATGCTGGCCTATCTGGGTTTCTATGCCTGGGACAGCCTTGTAAACAGCTTCCAGACCGCCCTTGCCGTTCAAACCACAGTAACTATTTCAACTCCGGTGTCGGGGCTGATAGTCAGGGAAGAGTCCACCCTCACCAGTAACGAACCGAATCTTTACATAACGGCGACCGACGGCGGGCACGTCGCGAAGGGCGCGACTGTCGCAAGGGCTTACAGCGACGAGGCCGCGCTTGACAGGGCAGGGCGCATCCGCGAGCTGCAGCTTGAGATCTCGCGTGTTGAGACCGCGCTCTCCGGCGCGGACAACGAGGATATCGCAATACAGGCCGAGGCAGTGCAGCAGGCCGTCATTTCTCTTGGCTCCGCCGTTGCAAGGCAGGAACTGGAAGAGCTTGATGTCTGTTGCCTGAGCCTCGGCTCTCTCGTTTTCGACGACGGCTCCTCGGAAGCGACCGAAGAACAGCTCAACGAGCTCAAAAGCGAGCTTTTCGGGCTTTTGACGAACTCGACGACTGACACGACCGACATAACCACGGACCGCTCGGGCGTCTTCACAACGATAGTAGATGGATGGGAGCAGCTTACAGTCGAGGATGTAACGGGCATAACTCCGGAGACCCTGGATTCTCTTGAGCAGGCGGAGCCATCCGTGCCGGAAGCGGCATATGGCAAGCTGGTCACGTCATACGTCTGGTACTATGCCGCTGCCGTGGACGGCGAATACTCCGACGGACTTGAGACCGGGGACTCCGTACAACTGAATTTTGACGGGGGAATAAGCGGGAATGTCCCGGCCGAGGTATATAACATCGGGCCGGAGGACGAAAGCGGCAACAGGGTCGTCGTTTTCCTGTGCCGTGACTCGCTGTCGGATACCCTTGCCATGCGAAAGGCGCAGGCCGAGGTCATATTCAGCGAGTACAGCGGGATCAGGGTCCCGACCGAGGCCATATATACGGACGTGGAGGACGGGAGCATGTATGTATACGTTGTCACGGGCCTTCAGGCTGAGAGAAAGGACATAACCATAGTCTACGAGGACGAGAACTTCTGCCTTGCCGAGGTCGAGCCGGAGGCGGACGCCCTGCGTGAAGGCAACGAGATAATAACAAAAGGCAACGACATCTATGATGGCAAGGTCATCGGATAGAATGGAGAATGGGCATGGATATTGCTGAGAACGTAAGGCTTGTCAGACAGAGGATAGAGCTGGCCGCACAGCGGGCAGGGCGCGATGCGTCCGATATACGGCTCGTCGCGGCGACAAAAACGAATCCGGCTGAGCGCGTGCGCGAGGCGATCGCGGCCGGAGTCGACGCCTGTGGTGAAAACCGAGCACAGGAGATGCTGGAAAAACTGGAGCAGGGCGCGTATGAGGGGGCACCGCTGCACTTTATCGGGCATCTTCAGAAAAACAAGGTGCGCCAGGTCGTCGGCAGGGTACAGCTTATAGAATCCGTCGATTCGCTGGAGCTCATGCAGCTTATCTCCTCGCGCGCGGAAAGCCTTGGCATAAAGCAGGAGATACTCATTGAGCTGAATATCGCAGGCGAGCAGGCAAAGACCGGCGCCGAGCCAGAGCTCCTGCCCGAAATGCTGGAGCTGGCGTCCCGGCTGGACGGGATCCTGGTGCGCGGACTTATGGCAATTCCACCCATTTCGCATGAAAAGGGCGAGAACCGGCCATATTTTAGCCGCATGCATCAGCTTTTTGTTGACAACGTGAAGAAAAAATATAATAATGTATCCATGGATTTTCTGTCCATGGGCATGAGCGGCGATTTTGAGGACGCTATTACGGAGGGCGCGAATATGGTGCGTGTGGGCACGGCCATATTCGGCTTACGAAACTATTCCCCGGAGGTAAAGATATAATGGGATTTCTTGATAAGCTTAAAGAGATAACCAGGCCGTACGACGATGACGAGGATTTTCTTGACGAGATGGAGGACGAGGAATACGAGCCCGAACAGGTTTCCGAGTCCCACGAACGGCAGGCTGCCGTGACCGCACAGGAAAAGCGGACAAATCCCTTTTCTTCATCCCACGGCGGCGGACATGAGCAGCCTCAGAGGCAGACGCAGAGCCGTGTGAGCTCTTACCAGAATCTGCGCTCCCAGGCTCGTGACAACCGCGTTGTGAACATAAATGCGACGGCGCAGGTACAGGTCGTGCTCGTCAAGCCGGAGCGGTTCGAAGCCGCCGCGGAGATAGCCGACCACCTCAGGGAGAAGCGGACCGTCGTCATGAATCTGGAGCAGACCGGCAAAGAGGTCTCCCGCCGCCTTATCGACTTTTTGTCCGGCGTGGCCTATGCGCAGGACGGCAAGATAAAAAAGGTCGCGGTCAGCACATATATCATCACACCGTATAACGTCAATCTTATGGGAGATCTGATTGACGAGCTCGAGAACAACGGCATGTATTTTTAATCGACAAACGCGCTTCCGACAAAAATAAAAAATGCAGCGAAAGGTGATAATCAGATATGACAGCTCAGGATATAAAGGAAAAAACGTTTGAAAAGGCCGTGTTCGGCGGCTATGATATGGCCGGTGTTGACGATTTCCTAGAAGAGGTCGCCGACGGTTTCACTGCGCTCCAGAAGGAGAATGCGGTCCTCAAGGGCAAGATGAAAGTGCTTGTCGATAAGATTGAGGAGTACCGTTCCACGGAGGATGCGATGCGTCTTGCGTTGCTCAGCGCTCAGAAGATGAGCGTGCAGATAGAAAACGAGGCCAAGGACAAGGCCAAAAACCTCACCGCAGAGGTAGAAAAGCAGAGCACCGACCGCATTGCAAACGCAAAAGCCGAGGCTGAGCGTATCGTTTCCGAGGCGAAGAATTCCGTCGCGACGGAGCAGGCGAAAATTGACGCGGCAAAGCAGGCCACCGCCAATTTTATAGAGCGCATACGCCGCATGTGCAATGAGCAGCTCGCTTTTCTGGACAGGCTGGACGAGCTTCAGCTTCCTCCTGCGAAAAAGTCGGCGGAGCCTTCTGTCGATATCCGCGATACGGTCAAGACCATAGAGGACAGCGTTGCAAAGGTGGTTGACGCACCTGCGCAGGATGAGCCTCAGATAGACATCGGCTCCGTGCTCGGTTCACGGGAGACGGAGACTACGGACGAACCCACGCGGCTGTACAATGCCGTTTCTGCATCGGCCCCCGCCGCCGCGGACGCCGATCCACTCCAGTTTGATTTCGAGGCGCTGAGTTTCGACGACTGAGGAACGAAAGACCCGCACTGTCGACGCGCCGACCGGCCGCCGTCCGGGAAACAGGCCAGCGACATCAAAACGGGCGGCGCACCCTGACGCGTGCGCGCGCCCTGTTTTTTGCCGAAAGGACCCGGGTATCCGCACTGACGAAGCGTCGGTAAAGACGCGGGAAAAAGAGAAGAGAAAAGAACAGGAGAAAAGAAGATATGTCCCAGGACTACAATGCGACAGTAAACCTTCCCAAAACAGATTTTCCCATGCGTGCCGGCCTGCCCAAGCGCGAGCCGGAGATGCAGGTGCGCTGGGAAAAGGAGGATGTGTACAACGAACTGCTCCGGAAGAACAAGGGAAAGCCCCTGTTCTCGCTGCATGACGGACCTCCCTTTTCCAACGGTGATCTGCACATGGGTCATGCCCTGAACAAGGCGCTCAAGGACTTCATCACGCGCAGCTATGCCATGCGTGGCTACTACACGCCGTATATCCCCGGCTGGGATAATCACGGTATGCCGATAGAAAGCGCGATCATAAAGCAGAACAAGCTCAACCGCAAGCAGATGTCGGTGCCTGATTTCCGCAATGCC
The DNA here is from genome assembly GCA_964609305.1 of uncultured Oscillospiraceae bacterium. Classification (GTDB taxonomy): domain Bacteria; phylum Bacillota; class Clostridia; order Oscillospirales; family Oscillospiraceae; genus CAKSXP01. The sequence continues at coordinate 21,295 of CAZSRK010000001.1, read as the reverse complement.
TGCCATGAGTTCGCAGACCACTATATCGACGTGCAGATGAAGGGTTTCAAGCGCATGGGAGTCCTCGGCGACTGGGAACACCCGTACAAGACGATGAATCCCACTTTTGAAGCGCAGGAAGTCAGGATATTTGGGGAGATGTACAAAAAAGGGTATATCTACAAGGGATTCAAGCCGGTCTACTGGTGCCCGAAGGACGAAACGGCGCTGGCTGAGGCTGAGATCGAGTATCAGGACGACCCCTGCACCACGGCGTACGTCAAGTTCCGCATGAATGACGACCTGGGCAGGCTGCCGGATCTGGACAAGTCAAAACTGTTTTTCCTTATATGGACGACGACCATCTGGACTCTGCCCGGGAACATGGGTATCACGCTCCATCCCGAGGAGACCTATGCCATCGTAAAGGCACCCAATAGTGAGATGTATATAATAGCCAAGCCCCTGGTCGAAAAGGTCATGAAGGTCGGCGGTTTTGAAGAATGGGAGATTCTTGAGACCCATAACGGCGCTTTCTTTGAGAAAATGATAGCGGATCATCCGTTCCTGCCCAAGACCAGTTATCTTATGACTGCAGACTATGTCACGATGGATTCCGGTACAGGCTGTGTGCACACGGCACCCGGATTCGGCGCGGACGACTATCAGACCTGCCTGCGCTATGGGCTGGAGCTGGTCGTGCCCGTGGACGATCAGGGACGTCACACCGACTACGCCGGGAAATATGCCGGGCTCAGGACGGAGGAGTCCAACCCCGTCATCCTCGAGGACATGCGGCAGTCCGGCATGCTCTTTGCAAGCGAGGACATCGTCCACTCCTATCCGCACTGCTGGCGCTGCAAGGGCACTATCATCTTCCGCGCGACGCCGCAGTGGTTCTGCTCCGTCGATGCATTCAAGGATGAGGCCTGCGCCGCGTGTGAGCAGGTGCGCTGGCTGCCCGAGTGGGGCGAGGACAGGATAAAATCCATGATCCGCGAACGCAGTGACTGGTGCATCTCTCGCCAGCGCAAGTGGGGGCTGCCCATTCCGGTGTTCTATTGCCCCGACTGCGGAAAGCCGATCGTAACGGACGAGACAATCGACGCCATCGCCGGCATATTTGAAAAAGAGGGGTCAAACGCCTGGTTTGAGCGCGAGGCCGAAGATATCCTGCCAGAGGGCTTTGTCTGCCCGCACTGCGGCTGCGGCCATGGCTTTACCAAAGACGAGGACACCCTTGACGGCTGGTTCGACTCCGGCTCATCCCATTTTGCCTCCATGCAGCGTGACCAGGGCTTCTGGCCCGCAACGTTGTATATAGAGGGGCTCGACCAGTACCGCGGCTGGTTCCAGAGCAGTGTTCTCACTGCCGTGGGCGCTCTGGGAAAGGGTGCGCCGTTTAAGGAGTGCCTGACCCATGGCTGGACAGTTGACGGCGAGGGCAGAGCGATGCACAAATCGCTTGGCAACGGCATGGATCCGAATGAGATTATCAACAAGTACGGCGCAGATCTGCTCCGGCTCTGGGCAGCCTCCGCCGACTACCACGCGGACATGCGATGCTCCGACGCGATATTCAAGCAGCTCAGCCAGAACTATCTGAAGTTCCGCAACACCGCGCGCTACTGCCTGGGCAACCTGGACGGCTTTGACGCCGACAACCTGGTCCCGCCCGAGGATATGCAGACGCTTGACCGCTGGGCCATCACGCGGCTCAACGCGCTCATAGAAAAGTGTGAGCAGGCATACTGCGATTATGAGTTTATCGGCGTTACCCACGCGATAAACGATTTCTGCGTAGTCGAGATGTCGAATTTTTACCTTGATATTATAAAGGACAGGCTCTATTGCGATGAGAAAAACGGCGTGAAGCGCCGCAGCGCGCAGACCGCTCTGTTCCTTATACTCGATACCATAACGAAAATAATGGCACCCATCCTCGCTTTCACCTCTGACGAGATATGGCAGGCGATGCCTCACCGCAGCGGAGACGACGGAAGGAACGTCGTTTATAACGAGATGAACAAGCCCTTTTCGGAGTATGAGCTCGACGCAGACACAATGCAGACATGGGACAGCGCCATAGCCCTGCGCGAGGATGTGCTCAAGGCGCTGGAGCTTGCCCGGGCCGGGAAGTTTGTCGGAAAGTCCCTGGATGCGAAGATCACTCTCTGCGTCTCCGAAAATGCCAGAAACGCCTACGAGCGGGTCGCGGGCCTGGATCTGCCGATGCTTTTTATCGTCTCTGAAGTGGAGAGCGTGTACGGCCCGGCGAGAGACGGCACCGTCGTGTTCCCGGGCGAGAGCTTTCCAGGGGTGACAATAGTGGTCGAAGTCAGCCAGCAGCCAAAGTGCGTCCGCTGCTGGACTCACAGCCACACCGTCGGGCAGAACGCCGAGCACCCCGAGCTGTGCGAGCGATGCGCCAGCGCGCTGTCCGTATAAGCCGGGGCTTATTCCCGCGCCGGAGTGGCGGCAAAGGAAATAACAATCTAAAAGGAGGCCGATACAATGCTGTATGCAATAGTTGCGGTCATCGTTTTGATACTCGACCAGGGGCTTAAATACTGGACTACCGTCAATCTTGAGCTTGGCGAGGGAGTCAGGGAGCTTCTGCCCGGCGTCGTGCATCTGACAAATATCCACAACAGCGGAGCCGCTTTCGGACTGCTCGACGGCCTTTCATTCGCGCGCTGGCTGTTCGTCGGCCTGACGGTTGTATTCGTCGTAGTAGTTGTTATACTCATTTCGACGAAGGTCATAAAGGGCGGCTTTGGACGCTGGATGGCGACGCTCGTGGTCGCGGGCGCTCTGGGCAACGGGATAGACCGCGTCATACACGGCTATGTTGTCGACATGTTCGAGCTGGAGTTTATCAGCTTTCCCGTTTTCAATATCGCGGATATCTTTATAACCGTGTGCGGCATACTCTTCTGCATCTATATCCTGCTGAGCGGCAGCGGCAAGGAGGAGAAGGATGAGGAGGCCGAAAAAGCAGAGAAAGCAAAGGCAGCGCGCCTGACGGCCGCCAAGCGCAGCAGAGGCAACGTTGCAAATATCGACGATATAAGCCGGATCTCCGGCGGTGGCAAGGTCGTTGCAAAGTCGGAAGATAAGCCGGCCACAGCGGTAGAGGAGCCTGTCCGTACACGCGCAAGAAAGCCTGCGGCGGAAGGACCCAGAAAGACCGTCGAGCAGCAGCGTGAGGAATATGCCCGCCGCCAGCGCCAGACCTATGAACACGGCGCGAGGACAACGTCGAGCAAAGACGATTTCTTTGCCGAATGGGAGAAAAAGCAGGAGCCCGCCGAGGTTCCCGTGTTCACCCCGCCGTCTGACACAGCCGCCGAGACGCCGAAGGAGGAAAAGTCCAAGGGCGAGCCCGCCGCTGCGACTTCGACGGAGAAGGAAAAGACCCGCGTCACAGTCGACGACGTGGAAATGGAGTTCTCGCTTGAGGACATCCTGAACGAGTTTAAATGATGGATATATACGAGATAACGGCACAGGAGAGCGGAGAGAGGATCGACGCTCTCCTTGCCCGTTCGGCGGGTATGACCCGATCGCAGGCGCAGCGCCTGCTAGAGCGCGGTGCAGTCACGCTGGAGGGAAAGCCGGTCAAAAAGAATCACCGCACAACTCCGGGGGAGGTCTTCTCAGCGCGCATGCCGGAACCGGAGCCGGCGGAGCTGACAGCGCAGGATATACCGCTTGACATAGTGTTCGAGGACGACAGTGTCATTGTTGTGAACAAGCCGCGCGGAATGGTCGTACATCCCGCGCCGGGACATCCTGACGGCACGCTTGTAAACGCGTTGCTGTACCATTGCGGGGACACGCTCTCCGGTATCGGAGGGGAGAAGCGCCCCGGCATAGTGCATCGGATAGACCGCGACACCTCGGGCCTTCTTATCGTTGCGAAAAATGACTTTGCTCACCAGAGCCTGTCGGCCCAGCTCGCCGACAGAAGCCTTTCGCGGGAGTATGAGGCGGTCGTGCGTGGGAGCATGCGCGAGGAGGAGGGGACGGTGTCTGCACCCATCGGCAGGCACCCGGTCGATCGAAAGCGTATGTCGGTCACGGACCGGGGTTCCCGCCCAGCTGTGACACACTGGTCGGTAATTGCGCGCTATAACGGATATACGCATGTCAAATGTTCCCTGGAAACCGGGCGCACGCATCAGATCCGGGTACACATGGCGTATATAGGCCATCCCGTGCTCGGGGACGAGGTCTACGGCCGAGGTGCGGAAAAGGGCCTGGCGGGACAGTGCCTGCATGCGCGGCGGCTGAAATTTGTGCACCCGGTAAGCGGCCGGCATATGGAGCTGGAAGCGCCGCTGCCGGAATATTTTCTCGCGGTCCTCAGCCGTCTTGGGCCACAGACAGGCTGATATGTAGTCGAAAAACTGCTTACACAAGCGAAGGATCTGCGTTCCAATGGGGGAGCTCGAGGGGATGCAGCCCGCCTCGAATAAGATCGGATGCCCCGCAAAGTCTTGCTCTGCAAGGCGTGCGGCGAGC
>CAZSRK010000001.1:0-16689 GCA_964609305.1 uncultured Oscillospiraceae bacterium | reverse complement strand
CTCGAATAAGATCGGATGCCCCGCAAAGTCTTGCTCTGCAAGGCGTGCGGCGAGCTTTTTCGCGCGCTCAACACTGAGTTCACGCAGCTCCTCCTGGTCGGGTTTCCCGAAGTTGAGACATACACGGTCGACCGCGGTCAGAATGAACAGGTAATCCGCGTTTACGAGTTTTGCCAGCAGAGATGAGGCGAAATCCTTGTCGATCACCGCGTCGACGCCCTCATAATCGCCGTCGGACCTGCGCACGACGGGTATGCCGCCGCCTCCGCAGGCGATGACGATAAACTCGTGGTCGAGCAGGTTGAGGATGGAGGAACTCTCCACAATGTCGAAGGGCTTGGGAGAGGCCACACAGCGCCGCCAGCCGCGGCCCGCATCCTCGCGGAAAACGGCGTCGGGGTCCTGCTTGGCCATAGCCTTGGCCTCCTGCTCGGTATAGAAAGCGCCGATTGGCTTGCTCGGGTGTTCGAAGGCCGGGTCGCGCCTGTCCACTTCCATCTGGGTTATGACAGTGGCGACATTCCATGGCAGACCCTCGCGCCTTAGCTCACGGAGAATGCCGTTTTGCAGATGGTAACCGATATATCCCTGCCTCAGCGCGGTGCACTCCGGCAGCGGGAAACGTGCGATTTTGTCGTTCATATCCGCGGCGGTGTCGAGGCCGAGCTTTATCATACCGACCTGCGGGCCGTTTCCGTGGCTTACGATGATTTCGTGGCCCTGTTTTATCAGGCCAATCAGAGAGGGTGCGGCTTCATTAATCCGGCGGCGCTGTTCCTCCGGGTTGTCGCCGAGGGCGTTGCCGCCCAGTGCAATTACTATTCTTGCCATACCGTCAGCACCTCTTTTCACCGGCGCACTTGCCACAGGGCTGCTGCTGAGTGATGCAGTGGATGTTGCAGCCGCCGTAAACGACCTCGCGTGTGCGCACGCCGACAACCATGCGGTCGGGGAACATCTCCTGCACCTGTTTTATGGCCAGAGCGTCGTTTTCATCATCGTATTGCGGCAGTATGATGCCGTTGTTGACAATCAGGAAATTCATATACGATGCGATGCAGATCTCGCCGTCCTCGCGCGGGATGGTGCCCTGTACCGCGTCGATGGTTTCCGCACCGGCCAGCGTGACCGGTTTTTTGGTCAGGCAGAGCTTGTGGACCTTGAGTTTTCTGCCTTTTGCATCTGTCTCTTCGGACAGGGTTTTGTATGCGGCCTGCGCCTGTTCGTAAAAGGGATGGGCCGGGTCGTCCGTCCAGATGCAGGCAACCTCGCCCGGCGCAACGAAACAGGCTACGTCATCGATATGGCCATTGGTCTCATCGGGGTCGATGCCGTCTTTTATCCAGATCACCTTTTCACAGCCGAGGTAATCGCAGAGCATTTTTTCGATCTCGCTTTTTGTCATGTCGGGGTTGCGGCCCTCGGAGAGCAGGCACATCTCGGTCGTCATGACCGTGCCCTCGCCGTCGACGTGGATGGAGCCGCCTTCGAGCACAAAACCGTCGGTGCGATAGGAGTCGACGCCCTCGATTTCGCAGACCTTCTGCGCGATGAGATCGTCGTTGGCCCAGGGGAAGTAGAGGCCGTCATACAGGCCGCCCCAGGCGTTGAACTCTCAGTCTACGGCGCGGACCTCCCCCTTGGTGTTGACCAGGAAGGTTGGCCCGCAGTCGCGTATCCACGCGTCGTCATTTACCAGCTCGACGACGCGGATGTTTTCAGGGAGACGGGCGCGCGCATTCTGAAACTGCGCGGGGGAGACGCAGACCGTGACGCTCTCGAACATCGAGATGGCCTTTGCGACCTCGGCAAATGCCTTCTGAGCGGGCTTGCCGCCGTCTCTCCAGTTGTCGTTTCGCTCGGGCCAGAGCATCCAGACGCCGGCCTGCGGCTCGAACTCAGCAGGCATGCGGAAGCCATCCTGCTTCGGGGTCGAGCCTGTTATTCTTTTTGCCATTGCTTTGTTTCCTTTCTCATGAGTTTTTTCTGCCGCTTACGCGTATGATGATTTCGCCGAGCAGCAGGAATATGACGGAGCCTATCGTTATAGGCAGCACAGATGTCAGGGTTTCGCTGTCAAAGGACAGCGGGACAGCCGTGAAGATGATGGAGATTATGATAAGCGCCATCGGAACATAGGCCATGACGGCGCGCATAACGGGCCCGCCGCCGACACGGAAGGGGCGCTCGTGATCAGGATCGGTCTTGCGGAGCCTGAGAAATGCCGGAAATATTGGCAGGTAGGACAGCAGGAACATTACCAGGTTCAGGGCAAAGAAGCTCCAGAACAGGTTCGGGTCTGTCATGAACGCGCCGATTATTACGACGATGGACGCAACGATACCGTTCATCAGGGCTGAGCCTATGGGCATATCGTTTTTCGCGCTGCGCTTGGCGTAGACAGAGGGCAGGTCGTGGCAGTCCGCGGCATATGCCGCGACGCTGTTCACGCCCAGGGACCAAGAGATCATGTTTCCAAACAGTGTTATAAGGAACAGCAGGGCCATGGTGCCGATGAACAGTCCATCAGTTTGTCCGGTGAGCAGCATCATCGCGTCGAGCGGTCCGGTGTCTGCGCTTATCTCACTGCTCGGTATCGCAACGCCGATGCCGAAAGCGCAGAAGATATAGATCGCCGCGATGACGATGCCGCCTATGATGATCGCCCTGGGTATCTCACGTTTGGGGTTGTGCATTGAGTCTGCAAAGGTACATATGACCTCGAAACCCAGACAATTGAATATGATGACCGAGATATACGACAGGCTGTGCAGGTCAAAGCTCGGCAGGAGCGAGCGCAGGGTTATCTCGTTGGCCGTGCCGCCGGTGATGGCACCGTATATTCCGAGACAGCCCATTATAAGCGCAAGCAGCACCTTGATCACGGCGCAGCCGTTGAGTATCCACGCGCTGTCGCTTACGGGATAAAAGCTTATCCAGACGACTATCCAGATAAATGCAAGCTCTATTATGATGGATACTGTGCCGCTGAATTCGACCCCGAAAATAAAACTTAACAGGTCAGGGCACATGACGGCGAGGGAGGCCATCCAGAGCGGGAAGTTGATCCAGTAATACCAGGCGACGCGGCCGGCGACGCGGCCGGTGGGATAGGCCGCGCGCACCCAATCATACATGCCTCCGTCACCGTTGTAGGATGTGCCGAGCTCAGACGAGATAAGACCGTATGGCAGCAGGAAGGCGACTATCATAAAGAGCCACCAGAAATACTGCGAAGAACCCAGGGACGCGACGGGAGCCGCGGCCTCCGCGACGAAAACGACGCAGATGACGGTCAGTATAACACTGGCCAGCCTGACTTTTTTGGGACTTGACATTTCAAAACCTCTCCGTTCAGATAATACCGCGCTCGAGCATGAATGCCTCGAGCTCCTCGCGAGCGGCGGCCTGGGCAAGCTCGCTTTCAGGTTTTTGATAGCGTGTCAGATATACGAGCAGGCCGCGCATCGCGGTCAGACGGTTTCCTGCCTGTTCCCAGCAGAGGGAGGCGTCGGAGTCGGCGACCTCGTCGGTCACATCCTCGCCGCGTATCGCGGGCAGGCAGTGAAGGAATTTGCAGCCGAGGTTGCCGAGCTGCATCAGCTCCCGGTTGACCTGGTAATCCCCGAAGATCTGCACGCGCTCTTCCTTGGGAAGTTCGCTCTCATACAGGCCGTACCACACGTCGGTGTAGATAAAGTCCGCGCCGCGCACAGCGTCGCGGTCATCGGTCACAAGCCAGCTTCCGCCGCTTTCAGCACAGTTTTTCTCAAGTATGGCCTTGTGGCCGTCGTTGGCTGATGTGCTTTGGGTCCGTAATGGACAAAATTCATGCCCAGATGGGTCGTAATGAAACCTGTGGAGGCGCAGACCTGCGTTCCGTCGCCGGCAAAGACGAGTTTGCAGTCGGAAAGGCTCTTGCCGCGCGGCAGGTTTTCGACGATGGTACACATGTCGCCTATCTCCTGAGTGGGATGATTATAATCACTCATGCCGTTGAGCACGGGGACGGAACAGGCATTTGCCAGATCGACGACGGTCTTGTGCTCTATAACACGGGCCATGACCACGTCGACAAGGTAGCTCAGCACCTTTCCGGTGTCTCCGATAGTTTCATGTCCGCCGAGCTGTATCATGCCGGGGCCGAGATATTGCGCGTGGCCGCCGAGCTGTTCCATCGCGGTCTCGAACGAGACGCGGGTGCGGGTAGATGACTGTTGGAATATCATACCAAGCGTTTTTCCCTTCATGAGCGGGGGATTATAGCCTGTTTTTATGCACTTTTTGATCTCAAGAGAAAGATCGATAATATCAAGAAGCTCCTGGCGCGAGAAGTTCTGAGTGTCAATAAAATCGCGGATTTTTTGCATGGCGGTCTCCTTTTCAAAATATTGTCGATGATAGTATGCGCAGACATTCATCAATTACAAGCCGGATGCAAAAATTGACACACATCGATTGCAAATATATAATAATCTATATCTATGACAACGGGAGAGCTGAAAATGAAGATCAAAAGTGTCGATGTGATAAAAATAAAAACTGCGCACAAGGCCGCGGATATGCGCCCTGTCATCGCGAGCATTAACACGGATGAGGGCCTCTACGGCCTGGGCGAGGGCGGCCTTGCCATCATGACAGGCGCCGGAGCATCGTTTGAGTATATACGCGAATTTGCGCAAAAAATTATCGGGCTTGACCCGATGAATACGGAGGCGATATGGGAAAGGCTGCACAAGGGCACCTTCTGGGCCATCGCCGGAGGTGCAGTTGTGATGAGCGCGATATCCGCGCTGGACAGCGCCCTGTGGGATCTGAAAGCCCGCGCGTTGGGAGTTCCGCTGTATGTATTGCTCGGTGGCATGCAGCGGGAGAAGCTGCGGGCCTATGCAAGCCAGCTTCAGTTCGGCTGGGGAGTCGACAGCTTCACTTTCGGGACATACGAGCCCGGCTTTTTCGCCGAACAGGTGTACAAGGCAAAGGAGCAGGGGTTTACAGCGGTTAAGGCAAACATCATCTGCTGCGATGCAAACGGCCGGGAGATACCCTCGACGGAGGCCGTTGGCCTCCAGAGCCTTTCAAACCTGCATGCGTTTGAGGCACGGCTTGCCGCAATGCGGGAGGCGGCGGGAAGCGAGGTTGACATAATACTGGAAAACCATTGCCGCACGGACGCTGTCAGCGCGCTTCAGATAGCCAGGATGGCCGAGCCGTACGATATCATGTTCCTCGAGGAGCCGGCAAACCCCATGTTTCCGGAGGCCTTTGCAAAGATCGCTGAGGGCACAAGCATTCCTCTGGCTGCCGGGGAGCGTAACTATACCCGTTGGGGTTTCCTTCCGCTTATCAGGGACGGGGCGCTTGCGCTGATACAGCCGGATATAGGCATCTGCGGCGGCGTTACGGAGGTCAAAAAAATCTGCGACATGGCGCAGACCTATGACGTCGGGGCACAGATGCATGTCTGCTGCAGCCCGATAAGTCTGGCCTTTGCTTTGCAGGTCGAGGCTGCGATACCAAATTTCACTATTCATGAGCACCATATGAGCAGCACTCTGCCATGTGTGACTGAGATGTGTGAGTTTGATTATCAGCCGGAAAACGGTGAGTTTACCGTACCTGACAGGCCCGGCATCGGTCAGGAGCTGAGCGCAAAGGCCCTGGCCGAGGCGGAGATCGTCACTGTTGAATAAACTGGAAAAACAAAAATGCGATGGGCCGTTCGGTGCGGCCTGACAAGGGTAACTACAAATTCTAAGAACAGGCAGGTATTGCAGATGCAGTACCTGCCTGTTCCTTTATGTACTTTTCGCGGTGCCCAAGGTGCCGACCACGCCGATGTCCATGTAGTGGATCTCCACGGTTTGCGGCGCAGGTTTTTGCATGCCATGACAAGCTCCTGAAGAAAAAAGATGGAGTGAGGCCGGAATTCCAACCTCACTCCGTTTCATTTACTCCGCGATGTTCTCGCAAAACCGCATGAGCATCGCAGCCACCTGCGCACGGGTGGCGCTGCCCTTGGGGTCAAGCGTTGTGTCGCTAGTGCCGTTGATGATACCCGCGCCGCAGGACCACTGCATAGCGGGAATGGCCCACTCGCTGAGCTGATCAAAGTCGGTATAGCTGAGAATGTTAGTATCCTCGCCGATGCTCACGTCATAGCCCTTGTAGATCGCATAGCGATGCAGGATAGCAGCAAGCTGTTCCCGCGTTACCGGGTCGTTGGGGCCGAACAGGCCGCCGCCGTAGCCGCCCACGATCTCATGCTCTGCGGCCCAGGCAACAGCATCCGTGTACCACGTGCCGTCGGCCACATCGGTGAATACACCGCTGTCTGCCGCAACAGGTTCATTCTCCAGGCGATAGAGAATGGTCACAAGCTGCGCCCTGGTGGTCGTGCCGTCACGTTCAAACAGTGTGTCAGACACGCCGTTCATCAGACCGTTTTCGATGCAGAAGTGTATACCGTCATGATACCACGAATCCATGTCCACATCAGTGAATTTTACCATCGGGCAGGTTTCGTCCCTAGGGCAGTCGGACACGCTGCTTACCGCGCGGAAGGTGACAGTGATGGTTACCCGATTTCCGGGCTGTGTAAAGCTCCATTTGCCGACCTTGTCGGTAACATCTACCTCGTTGCCATTCTGATCCGTGACGGTGACCTCGTCTACTTCATACCCCTCATCCGGCTCGGCATTAATGGTGACCGTCTGCCCTCTTGAAGGACGAGGAGGAGACACGGTTACGGTGCCGTTGTCTGTGTCGGAAATGACAGGCGGATAGGTTGTCACGCCCGGTGTAACAGGGCCGGGGTCATAACCGGGTTCTGTCACCGTCACTGTGGCCGTGACAGTCAGGGCAGTTGCCGTCTCGTCCGCACCTACGGTGAGCAGGCCGCCGGCGGTGATGGTGGTGTTGGAGCTTGCGTTCCCCGCGACGCTCCAGTTCACAGTATTGTCATAAGTGCCGGTGCCGGTAACCGTGGCAGTGAACTGCTGTGTCCCGCCCCTGGCCACACTGGCAGTGGTCGGGCTGACCGTGACGCTCTCAATGGCGGACTCGCCGGGATCGCCCGCGCCATCCGTCCGCTTTGTCACAAGGGCGTCGTCGCCGCCCTCATTGCCCGCGGCGTCCGTCGCCGTCACGACGAGCAGAGCCGAGCCGCTGCCGGATGTGAGTGTGCCTGTCAAGGAGAAGGTTCCGTCCGTATCAGCAGTAACAGGTTCTCCGTAATAGCCGCTCATCCCAACCGTCGCGCCGGGTTCGGTGACGCCTGTGACGGTGTAGCTGCCGCTGTCGTCCGCATAGAAGACATCTTCATCCAGCGTGATTATGGGTGCCGTATCATCCACCGTCACCAGCACATAGCGGGTGGTGGTGTCTGTGATGCCGTTGCTTGTCACACTGCCGGTGATTTCCAGCATAAGACTTCCCTCAAAATCGTCCGGGATGTGCCTCCAGAAGCCCGGACTGCCGGTAGAGAAAGTTTCTGTCGTCTCCTGACCGTTTTTGTAGTATGTTAGCGTGAATGTTGCGTCAGTTCCGCTCGGCACCGAGATACCAATTGAGCCGTAGCCGCCACCGCCTGTATAAGCGGGATAGACGCTGAGATTATAAATCCCGTTGCTGTCCGCTGTAATAGTCCTCCACTGACCGCCGCCTGTGGTCGCCAGATACTGTATCGTCATATCCAGCGGTTCATACTCGGGCAGTAACTCTTCGTTGGACTCTCCCTCCGGCCCGTAGTACTTCACGTTCTGGGTCTCACCGGCAATCTTGACAGACTCGCTGCTGTAGGCCGCCACGCCGACCTTGTAGCTCTTGTTGGCGTCGAGCGCAATCTGAGTTTCTCCGTTCCCGCCAACGAGGTTGCCATCTTCGTCCACTCGGACTCCCTGACCGCCCACGGTCATGGCCATGTCGATGGAGTAGGTCTGGATATCTTCGTCATAGCTCAGGCCGGACATGGTGCCAAACCGGGACGCGTCGTACTCGTAGCCGTAGCCGGAGTCGACCCAATTGCCCTGTGCATCCCGCTCGTAGATGACAATCTTGTAGCCGTCCACGCCGTCAACCGCGCTCCAGGAGGCGGTCATAACCTCGTTGCCAACGGCATCCAGGCTGACGTTGTCGGGTGCGTCAGCGGGGGCCGCGTTGTTGGTGTAGTGTAAATATGGATCAACACTGTTTCCTGCGCTGTCGATGGCGATGTATCCCTTCTGCGGCTCACCGTTGTTGTCGGTATAGCTCACTTCCTTCAACAGGCAGCTGGTTATGTAGTAGTCGCCGGTTGGGGCCGCGGTTCCACTGGTGGGGATGGTAAAGCTGAACGAGCCGTCTTCATCGAGCTGATCCACTTCTCTCTCGTCTACCAGGTAATCCGTGCCGTCCGGATTAATGCCCAGATATGTACGCAGGATGTATTTAGCACCCTCCTCAGGGTACTCCACCTCGACGCTAATGTTACCACCGTTACTGGCGCTTATGCTGCCCAGCCCGTCAGCTGGAGATACAACATTGGCCGTAGAGTACGCAGGCTCTATTGTGCCTTCATCCTCGCCGAAGCTCACGGTGTAAGTGCCGTCAGCGCCGGTTCCTTCTCCGACCTTGATGATAAGCACGCGCTCGCTGCTGCCCGAACCATCGGCCAGAGGCACGATATCGCTTATGATATTGGCGGTGTCGCTGTTAGTGATGGTGCCATTCCCGTCGACAGAAATCTGAACGGGGGTGAAGCTGAAGTCCGCACCGTTATCCTTGGTTACAGAGACTTGACCGAGGTCAATCTGAGTACCTTCCGGGAAGGACAGTACCAGGTATGCGGTATCCTCTTCCCCTGTGCCAGAGACGGTGATTGTCCTGGACGCTGTGCTGTTGCTGTCATTAGACATCAGCGCAGTGGACATCAGCGCGGGTGCGGCGCTGGCGTTGCTCGGGATATTCATCGCCGTACCGCTCCAGTCCCATCGACCCAGTGAGCCCCAGAACTTGAAGTCCCAGCCCCAGTTGTAGTCCTCTCTGGAATTCTGCGCCACGTCGGGCAGGATGACCCACACGCGCACGTCGCTGCCCAGGAAGGAGCCGGTGGCCGCCAGGCCCACCTGCAGATCCATGTTTTCAAAGGCACTGCTTACAGCGTCGCTGACACTATCGCCATCAATCAGCGTCTCGGCGGCAACAGCCGCGTCCACGCCCACTCCCAGCAGGTTCCAGCCGCCCACAAGCGGCCAGCTGTCCGGGAACTGGAGCGCCGCATAGGAACTGGAATTGCCGTAGCCCCGGAGGTAGAGGTCATTTTCGTTCATGCCGCCGAAGATGCCGGCGGCCAGCTCCCCGTCAAACACCAAAAAGTTCAGACTTTGACTGGGCAGGTCTATATCCAGCCAGAGTCTGCCGGAGGCGGACAGGCCGCTGTATTCAGTACCTTCGTAAGTCATCTTGTCGCCGCCCAGGTACATGCCGATGCCGCCGCTGAAGGCGGCGAAGTTGGTGCCCGCGATTTTAAGTTCGTCCACAGAGAGCTCAAATTCGCTGGGGCCCAGGACAATGTTGGCGCCGTCGGCCTCCAGAAACTCAACAATTTCCGCATCCACAGAGCCGCGGAACTTGAGCGGCGGGATGGCGTACCAGTCGCCGTTGGCGGTGTCTGCCAGACCGTAGAAGCCCGCTCCGCCGCCGGTGAGCTTGACCACCGGTGCGGGAGGCACCAGCGGGATGCCGATGGCGCTGTCCACCTCAAAATAGAGGTTGTTGGGCATCAGCTCGCCGCTGTCGGTGCGCTTGAGCTGCAGCTCGCCTTTGGCCTCCAGCAGGCTGAACACGTTGATGCTGGCTGTGAAATCGTAGGTATCAGTAAAGGTGTCGATACTGCCTTCCACTTCGCCCAATGTAAAGCCAAGCAGGTTGACGCTGCCGAACGAGCCGTTCGCTTTCACACCGTTCACGGTGAATACCCCCTGATTTAGGGCATAGCTCAGCTCGGTCATATTGAGCTCCGCCTGGCTGAACATGTTGTTGAAGCGCAGACTTCCTTCAAACGTCAGGCCGCCGTTCACCGTGGCCGTGCCCTCTGTAACCGTCGTGCTCGTCCCGGGGATGTCGATATTGAGCACGGCGTCGTTGTTGCCCATGCCTGACATCTCCAGCCCGTCGGCACCAAAGCTCAGACTCAAGGCGTCCTCATGGCCCGACTGCGGCTGATAGAACTTGAAGCTGGGCGCGTTCAGGTGCACGCCGCTCTGGACCACCGTGCCATCATTACTGATGCGGAGGTAACCGCCGTCACCCCAGGTCGCGGTCACCGTGGGGCTGAGGGCCGCCGCGCCGCCGGTGAAGTTGTAAACACCGTTGCTCAGCTCAAAGTCGCCGCGTATCACCGCCACGGGATTGCCGCTGCCATAATAGGGCGTGACCGTTCCGTCAGCGTAGACAGCCAGCCGGTCTGCATTTGAGGAGATAGTGATCTCATCGGGGTCGGTGGGGAGCTCATCTGCCTGTGTATTGATCAGATCCCGATAGCCGATGAGCAGGTCGGCGGTTTGGGGGCTGTTCGGCTCATGAAAAGCTGTTTCGGTTTCCACCATCAGGCAGCTGTAAGCGTAGTTTGCGCCGAAGTCGTCGTCCCGCTCATAGCAGATTTGTGTGGGAAAGCGGACGCCCTCGAAGCCCCACACGCCCTGATCGTTGTCCGTGCCGGCAGTATCAAAATAGTTATAAAATTGCGAGGTGGCGACAAAGGGGTTGGCGTAGGCATAGCTGTCCACAAACACCTCGTTGATACGATATTCAGTGGCGTTTTCGTCAGGGTTGGTGGCCATCCAGTCCAGCCCCTGGCTGATATTGGTTGTGCTGTAATCCGCCGTTACCGGCCCGCCGTAGTCCAGATCCGCCTTGGAAATCATCACCGGCGCCTGCGGAACCTCGCCGTCATACTCGGGGTTCCCAAAGTTGGAGAACCAGAGCAGGCTGTCACGGACGGAGACCGTGGCGTGGTCGTCGCCCGCAAACACCGGCAGTGCTTCGCCTTCAAATTCAAACTCGCCGTCGGCGAACAGCGCCCAGGTCGTGCCCGCGTCGCCCTCAACCAGCATAATCGGTTCGGTGACGGTTCCGCTGCCTGTGCTGCCCTCGTCCAGGCGGACGAGCTGGTAGTTCACCGTGTAGGTCATCTCCACGTCGCCCGGCGTCTGATAGTGGTCGTTGCCGAAGGTGAACACGGCGGTGATCATCCCGCTGTTCTGGGCGCCGTCCGTTCTCAGAGTGGCGGACTCGACATTCATCTCTCTCTTGTCCTGGCCGGGATACTCTACGAAGAACTCAAGAGTTATGCCGCTGTGTCCCGCACTCGTGTCGTTCTTTGCCTTGAGTTCAAGGAAATCCGACGATGTGTCAAAGACCGAAAAATAGATATAGTCGTTCTCCATGACAAACCGGTTGCCGTCCGTGTAAAAGTCCTGGGCGCCGCCCGCATCCCATTTCGCGCCCACATATGCCAGGACGCTGGTGGGCAGCAGTGACACTGTCACCAGCAACGCAAGCAAAATTGAAAATAACCGTTTCTTCACTCTTCCGATTCCTCTTTTTTTCATCTCTTCCCTTTGCTTTTTCTCTTGAACGCATGCACAGCACGGTGATTACGACTGCCGCGGTGAAGGACAGCACCCCCACCAGCACGTAGCCGCCGACGTCCTCGTGCAGCAGCATGGAGCCATACATACCCGGCGCACTGGGGTGTCCCAAACCTGTAAACGCACCGAATGTCCCCGCAAGGGACACACACAGGAGCAGGCACATGGCGGACAGCCCGCCAAGAATGCGCTTTTCCCGTCTGCACAGTTTTTGGTGCACCCGGTTTTTTACCAGCCTGACACGGGTTGCCATATCATACATTCCTAGTACCTCCTTTCCAAAATGTCGGCTCTGAAAAAGCTTCTCATCTATATAGGTACATTTCCCGCGAAAAACTCTCACCTGAAACTCAAATTTCTTAAAAATTTTTGCGCACAGAAAAAGAGCCGCCCGAAGGCGGCTCTAAGCGCATTTGCTGTTTAGTTTTCCGTCTGTTGGGGAAACGCCGAAAAGTATCTGCCCGCCGCTTTCCCCAGCAGCATGACCGAGATGGGCATGGCGTAGGCAATGTATTGCACCCAGCCGCCGTAGGCAATCAGGAGGTTGTAGATCCCGTGAAATATCACGGCGGCGCCCAGAAGGCCGCAGGTACCCGCCACAGTCAGCCAGCCCCGCCTCCACACAAAGATAAGCCCTGTGCCGACGATAGCGCCGCAGACGATGTGCATCGCGCCCGTGCCAAAGCCACGTATCAGCAGGAAGCTAAAGTTATCTGCCCCATGCTGTATCAGGTAGCAGACGTTCTCAAAGGTGGCGAACCCCGCCGCTACGATAAACACTGCCGTGCGGATGTGCGCGCGCTCCGGCTCGAACACCAGCAGGTAAAAGAGCAGGGGCAGCAGCTTCATCACTTCCTCCACAACTGGCGCAATCTCCGCCGTGGCGTTAAAGGGCGAGGCACCGTAGAGGGCTGCAAAAAAGGTGTTCACGTAGGCCGAGAGCAGGCAGACCCCCATGCCAGCAAAGGCAAAGAGGAAAAAGCGGAGATACTTCCTTCCCATGCAAAAAGCGGCCACCAGCAGCGGAGCTGCGATACATACAAAGATATTCTCGATATAGGTCATGCATTCACCGCCTTTCTCGCTGCTGGGAGCAGAAGCGTAAACGAGGCGGTCACGGCGAAGTCGAACCAGAAGTACGGGTTTGTCAGCGTGTCGCTCACCCAGGGATAGCTGGAGAGCCACAGGCAGTTTTCCAGTACGATAAAGCCTACCATCACAAGATGGAAAAACAGTTTTCCTCGTTCCGTCTCCGGTTGCCTTCTCTGCCAGACAAGACCGCGTATGGCAAACCAGAGCATTGCGGCCATCAGCGCGCCGACAATCAGGTTATACAGCACGTCGCCGATGCTGATAAAGTACGCCGTCAATGGTATTTCCACCGCCAGCGCAAGCCACGGCAACCGGCTTCGGAACGAGCGTTCTTCCTCGTCGGAAAGGCTGTATTGCAGCAGAAGCAAAAAGAGATAGCAGCTGATCCAACCAATATCCGACACATAGAACATGGGCGGCGCGTCCGTGACAAGGAGCGTATAGAGCAGCCAGTAGAGCAGTCCGAGTCCAAAACAGCCGTAAAAGCAGCACAGCAGGAAATACGGCTGTTTACGACTCCGAAGATAAAACACGCCGGACAGGACACAGCAGGACAGAGCGGCCAGCAATTGTGTTAGGTTGTCAATGAACTCCACCATTGCCGTCACCCGTTTCCTCATCCTTTTTCTGAAAAACCTTGAGCCTGAAGCACAGGACGGTCACGCACACTCCCAGTGCAAAGACCAAAATCCCAATAATAATATATCCGGCAACTGCACTGCCGCTGAAAATGCTTGCCGCCGTCTCATATCCGGTGTTATCCCATGTAATGAGCTTTTCCGAAAGGCCGGGCATGGCGAAGGAAAGACCGATGATTATAATGAGACAGACCGCAGCAGCGGACAGCGCCGCGATGCGTTTTTTTCGCTGCCGTTTCTGCCGCTCAATTTGTGCCACGCGCTGCTTGACGGCGGCCACGCGCTCTTCATTGCTACGCATTGGCGATGCCCTCCTTTTCCAAAAGTTCCCGCAGGCTCTGCTTGCCGCGGTAGACCAGGTTCGTAATCTGCTTAACGTTTTTCTTCATGACCTCGGCGGCTTCCACATAGCTCAGACCCTCGAAGTAAGTGAGATACAACGCCTCCCGGTAGTCTGTGTGCAGCCGTCCCATGCACAGGTGCAGAATATGGGCGAGCTCCGCGTTGCCCACAACTTCCTCGATCAGCGTTTCCGTCCCCGGTTCCTGTGTTAAATCCTCCAGGCTGAAAACAGCGTGCCGCCTGTTTTTATGCCGCAGCGCCATGTGACGGGCAGCTTTATAAAGATAGGTTCTCAACCCGCCGTCCCGGATATGGGGGCGTTTTGTAAGCAGATAGGAAAAAACCTCGATCATCAAATCCTCGGACTCGTGAATATCGCCCAGATAGCCATCCATGTATAGTGTCAGAGCATCGCCGTATTTTTCCATTAGTTCCGCAAGCCCCGCCGCATCGCCATCCAGATAGCGGCGGTAAAGTTCTTCGTCATTCATGACTGCGCCCCCTGTCTTTCTTTTTACGTGGGTCAGTTGAATTTTTTGCGGTGTCGGAGATGACCCAGACATTGGCAAAAGGCTCTGCGCCGGGTATGCGCCCGTCTAAGCAATACTGCTGAACACGCCGCTGCGAGACGTCCCATTTTTCCGCCGCCTCCCGGATAGACAGATAACCTTTCATTCCCGCACCACCTATCAAAGAAATTGTCGTGCTTGTATTCCACAAGCACGACAAGGGGTACCCCTTGTCAAAACTATCTTGTTACAATATTCGCTAAAATTATATACGAGCTCCCGAATGCTTGCAAGAGAGAAAAGGGAAATGTGGCATGACAGTTTGCATATTCCTCGACCTATGAATTAAGGTCAAATGTATAACGTAAAAAGAAAAACTGCCGCAGGACCAAAGTCCTGCGGCAGTTTCCTGTGTCCTGAAATGGTTTTTGTGTTGTCCCTGTCAGGCCAGGCCTTCTGGCCCGCCGCTTTTTATGGCGTTATTTACGTGATGAAACTGTATTACCTTGCCAGGTATCTGTCAAGGGCCGCCTGGTAGATATCGGTCAGCCTGTCGGAATTGAAGCCCTCGATAGTGGAGCAATAATCTGCCCAGGTCGCTTCGATGTCCGTTTCGCCGACAATAGCGGCCAGCGTGTACTCGGATACATAGGTTTGTATCTCTGCCAGGATGGAGCTGGACTCGGACGATTCGTCGCTCGTCAGCGTGACGGACGGGAAGTAGTAAGCTCCGTCATTGGACCACAGGGTGTTACAGAGCCTTGCAGAATCGGATATGGTCGGCAGATAGTATCTTCCTTCCCAGTTGCCGGGTCCGACGCCGTTGTTGAGGGTGTAGACATCCAGACACAGGCTCATGGACCAGGACTCGTTGGGATTGTCATATATCAGCTCGGTATATGCAGGCTCTCCGTTCTCGTCAAACTCAAAGCCCTCGCCTTCGACGCCGAAGTTTTTAAGGATATAGCCCTCGTCCGTCCAGAAGTAGTCGAAATATCTCAGCAGGATGCCGAGATCATCCTGGCTCAGATTGCCGGAGAAGCAGGTGCCGCTGCGGCAGGGATCGTTGTAGTTGTACAAATGCAGCTCGTCGCCCTCGTTGATTACCGGGTTTGGAATGGGCTCGATGTCACAGTCGGGGTTGCCAGTCATCTCTTCAAAGGGGTCCATCTCCGACCAGTTCCAGCAGAAGATTCCTGTTTCCTCATTGGCGATCATGTCGGGCAGAGTCATCTGCGTGATGCTCATGAAGTCGGGGTCGATAAGGCCCTTGGAGAACCAGTCCTGCATGAGCAGCAGATAATCCTTATAACCGTCGAGCAGCGGGGTGAATACCGCTGTGCCGTTGTCGTTTATAAATCCCGGTGCGCCCTGAGCTGTGCCGATACCCGTGACGCCGAAAGCGCTAAGCACGGGATAGGCGTTGCCGAAGAAGTCAGGATAGCCGGTGTTCATCAGAATAAGGCCCGGATGTCCGTTGTCCCTGAAGGCGGTCAGAGCCTCTTCCCAATCGGCAAGCGTTATTGGTGTGTCAAAGCCGGCCTCCTCAAGCCAGTCCTGACGTATCATCGGGCCCCACTCGGCGGGGCTGTCGAGCGTAACGCCGCCGATACCCCAGAGATTGCCAGTGTCAGAGTGGACCTTTTTGTTGATGTCCGGATTTTCCTGCAGGAAAGCGTAATAGCTGGGCATGTACTCTTCTACCGCGTCGTTGAGGGGCTGGATGACACCCTCGTCTATTGCAGCGTCATAGCCGGGGGCATAGTACTGGCTGAACTGCGACATTACGTCCGGATAGTCGCCGGTGCCTATGACTATATTAAATTGCTGCCCCGCAAGCTCCTGCGGCGGACTTATGAATTCGAAGTTGACATTTGTCAGTTCGAGCATCCTCTTGTAAACAGAGTTGTCGTTGAAGCTCTCTATGGCCCTGCCGATCGCCTGAGGCGCCGACGCGAAGAAAGTAAATACTACCTCCTCTTCAGCCAGAGGGAAGTGAGCCTTGGGGTCTTCTGCCGGTGTTTCGCCGGGGTCTTCGGGCTCGTCGGGAGTATCTTCCGGGGTATCCGTTGCCGGGGAATCGGTGGCAGGCGCTTCCGTCGGGGTGGATTCCGCCTCCTGACTGCCGCAACCGGCCATCAGGAGCAAAACAAACGCCAACGCCAGCAAGAGCGAGAGTGTGCGTCTTTTCATATTGGTGTCCTCCCTTAATATTTCCCAGTGTGGGATTTGATTCTTAAATATTAACTCATTGTTAAATAAAAATCAAGACTTTTTGTGCAATTCTTATTTATTTCCGTTAAATGGTTAAATATTTTTGTATAATATGTACTAAAAGGCGCGTTAAATACCGTCATTTAGAATGGCGAATGTTAACTAATGTTAATACTGTCTTGAAATGTTTGAGTCCACTCAAACAAAAAAGGCCGCATCCCATTTGGGATGCGGCCTGTAAAAGCTGTCAGTCGATACAGATGA